>JAHHSC010000001.1 GCA_020025455.1 Lawsonibacter sp.
GGGTCCTGCACATAGAAAAGTCCGTCCTGAAATGCCTGGAGATGCTCGATATCACCCGTTTTTGAGAGAATCAAGCAGTTCTCCAGCCAGGGGTGTTCCTTCACCTCTACGCCAGCGCATTCCAACTGTGCACGCAGGTCTGATGCACTGATTTTGGTGGTGTTCACCATCGCGGTTATGGGCGGCTGGCTATTGTTGGCGGCCAGGAATTCGGCCGTTTCTTCTTCTCCGAGTGTAAGGATCATTTCCTTTACAAACCACATAGGATGTGAATATTTTATGGAAAGATACTCTGCCACATCCTCTTGTGGTACAGCGGGCAGCTTATCCAGGCTGCGGCCGATGCTGCGGAGTATCCCATTGACCATCCCGGCAGCCCTCGGGTTTTTACAGTGGGTCTTTGTCATCGCAACTGCGCTGTTCACAGCCGCACTCTGGGGAATTTTATCCAAAAACAGGATCTGATATAGACCCAGCCGCAGTGCCTGCAATACTTTCCCCTCCATACGCTTCAGAGGGATGCTGGAGAAGTTTGAGAGGTAGAAGTCCAGCAGGATCTGATTCTGCAGCACTCCAAAGCAGAGCCGGGTCGCGAGCCCGGCATCACGGCTGTCCAGTTTTGAAGCCGCCAATTGTCTTTTCAGTATGCCGTCGGACCAACCGCCCTGTCGCTGACAGGCGTTCAGTGTCAGCAATGCTGCTTCCCGCGCGTCCATACCTTCCGCCTCCTTTTCTGTCTTTCTTTAGTGGATTGGGTGACCGCGCAGGTAATCAGCTGCGGCCATTCTGCGGCTGCCGGGAGCCTGAAGCTCCAGGATGCGCAGTACTTTTCCGTCCCCGCAGGCCACATCAATTCCCTCTTTGTCGGCCTTCAGCACACTGCCGGGTTCTTTTTTGGTGCTCTCCCCGGTCTCGGTTGCAGCATAAACTTTTACCGGCTGTTCCGTAAAGGCATCCGTGGATGTGGCAGGCCATGGGGTAAGACCACGCACTTTGTTATGGATTGCCTTTGCGGACATGGTCCAATCAATGGGGCACAGCGCACGGGACAGCATGGGTGCATAGGTCACCTGCTCGGGGTCCTGCGGGATACGTTTGGCCGTGCCCGCCGCAATCGTGGCCACCACATCAACAAGCAAGCGGCCACCCATCTGGGCCAGGCGGTCGTGGAGCACTTCTACTGTCTCCTCCGGGTCAATGGGAGTTTCGGCCTGAGCGATGATATCGCCGGCATCCAACTCATGGGCCATATGCATGATGGTCACACCTGTGACCTCATCGCCGTTCACCATCGCCCAGTTAATGGGGGCAGAACCGCGATAACGGGGCAGCAGCGAGGAGTGGACATTGATGCAGCCCTTGGGGGGCAGCTCCAGAATTTCATCAGGCAGCACACGGCCATAGGCCGCCACCACCACAAGTTCGGGTGCCAACTCTCTGATCTGAGCCAGTGCCTCCCCGTCCCGGAGCGTCGTAGGCTGAAACACGGGGATCTCGTGCTCCATTGCACACACCTTTACCGGGGTCGGCTGCAGCTTATTTTGGTGCCGGCCTACGGGCTTGTCCGGCTGACTGAATACACCACAAACCTGGTGACCTGCTGCCACCAGCGCCTCCAGCGATGGCACAGCAAAGTCGGGTGTACCCATAAATACAATTCTCATTCATCCGCCTCCTGCTTGGCCATCATCTCGTCCAGCTCGTCGTTGGTATAGAGCTTCTTCACGTGCTCCACATAGAGGTGGCCGTCCAGATGCTCCAGCTCGTGGCAGTAGCAGCGGGCAGTCAACCCGGTTCCCTCCACCTCAAACCAGTTCCCGCTGCGATCCTGTGCTTTGACCTTCACATGGTTTGGGCGCTTCACAAAGCCCCACATGCCGGGGACAGACAGGCAGCCTTCCAAACCGTCCTGCTCGCCGTCAGACTCCACGATCTCAGGATTGACAAGCTCCACCATCTCATTTTTTTCATTGACGGCCACAGTCACGCGGCGAAGAATCCCGATCTGGGGGGCAGCCAGACCCAGCCCATTGGCATTGGTCAACGTCTCCTTCAGGTCATCCAGCAGGTCGGCCAGCTTCTCGTCAAACTTGGTGACCGGGTGGCAGCGCTTATTCAGGACGGGATCACCCTCCGTCACGATCGTTCGGATAGACATATCAATTACTCCTTTTTGTTGTAAATTAGTTGTAGTATGGATTCAAATCCGCAAAAACCGACACTCTGCGGTTTTCTTTATCCTGCCGGGCGGCACGGATGGCATACGAAACCAGGGTTCGGATTTCTTTTGTATTCCGGACGCTCAGCGTCAGTCGATAGCGGTAGCGGTTATTGACCTTAGCTACCGCGGCAGGGGCAGGGCCCAGCAGCTGCCAGCGGCAGCCAAGCCGCATAAGCTCCGGCTCCAGCGTATTGCGGAGCCGATAACAGCACCGCAGTACGGCGTCCTCCTCCATCCCGGAGGCGGTCATCACGATGAAGTCGGTAAAGGGCGGGTATGTTCGCAGTTCCCGCATAACGATTTCGTCCCGGTAGAACCGGTCGTAGTCCTGAACGCAGACACTTTGAATCACATCGTGCTCCGGGGTATAGGTCTGAATGACTGCTCTCCCCTGTTTTGCTCCCCGGCCGGCCCGCCCAATCACTTGAGTCAGCAATGAGAAGGTCCGCTCGGCCGCTCGAAAATCGTCCGAATAAAGGGACAGATCGGGCGCAACAACGCCGACCAGGGTTACATTTTCAAAATCCAATCCCTTGGCCACCATCTGGGTACCCACCAGAATTGGAATTCTTTCTTTCCGAAACCGCTCCAGCAGCTCTTCGTGTGGATGTGCCGCCGATATCGTGTCGGTATCCATACGAAGCACCTCTACGCCTGGGAAAAGCTCCTCCACTTCCTCCTGCACTTTTTGGGTTCCAATACCAACAAAGTTCAGGATGCCTCCGCAGGAGGGGCAGGCAGACGGCAAAGGTTCTGAGTAGCCGCAGTGATGGCACATAAGCCGCTGATTTGCGGAATGAAACGTCAATTTTACGGAGCACCGTGGGCACTCAGGTACTTTGCCGCACTCCCCGCAGGACACCATGCGGTTGGCACCGCGGCGATTCAGAAACAGGATGGATTGCTCCCCCCGATTCAGGTTTTGCTCCAGTTCGTTCTGGAGCAACCTACTGATGGAGGTTTGGTTGCCCCTACGGAGTTCCTCTTTCATGTCGGCAAGGATGACTCTGGGCAGGGACTTCTCGTTATAGCGCTTTGTCAACCGAAACAGATGGATTTTGCCCTGCTTGGCCTGATACATGGTCTCTACCGACGGGGTGGCAGAACCCAGCACTAACAGAGCGTTCTCCTGCACACAGCGATATTTTGCAATATCCCTGGCATGGTAGCGCGGCACATTCTCCGACTTATAGCTTGGTTCCTGTTCCTCGTCCAAAATGATGAGGCCCAGATTCTCCAACGGGGCAAAGATTGCCGAGCGGGTGCCAACGACCACACTGGCCTCCCCGTTTCTGGCTCGCTTCCACTCGTCGTATCGTTCGCCGGAGCGGAGCATACTGTGGAGCAGTGCCACCTTTTTCCCAAAGTGAGACGTAAAAATTCTCAGCAGCTGCGGCGTGAGAATAATCTCAGGCACCAGAATCAGCGCCGTCTTTCCTCTTGAGAGTGTTTCCTCAATGAGGCGGATATAGACCTGCGTCTTTCCGCTGCCGGTGACGCCATAGAGCAGCGCGGCCTCCGGTTTTCCGGTGAGGCACAGGGCATTCAGGCCATGAAAGGCCTGCTGCTGCTCCTCACTGAGCACCACAGGCTGTGCCTCTTCCACGCCTTCTACCTCCTGTCGGCGGAATACCTCCTGATGCTCAATGGTCAGGATACCGCTTTTCTCCAGAGACTTGATCGTAGCCGATGAGGCCCCAGTAAAATAGCACAATTCTTTGGTGGACGCTGCCTCCAGGGAACACAGCAGCTTTGTTACGGCGTAGCGCAGTGGGGCCGACTTCTTTCTGGGGGTAACGATCGCCATGGCCTCTTCCGCGGACATGGCAAGTATGGCCACCTTCTCTGTCTTGTCCTTCACCATGCGCTGGGCGTTGGTCTCCAACTCAGCCAGGCCCGCATTGATCAACTGCCGCATGGCGTGGTTGGGGTTCTTAGCCCCGAAAGCCAGCCGGATCTGTTCCATATCTCCGGTACCCCCCCAGTCGCTGAGAAGCTCCAGCAAACGGCAGGCAGCGGTGGAACTGCCCACCTGTCGGCGGGCTTCTTCCAAATCCAGATCAGGCTTTAGCGTAAGGGTATCCCGCAGAGAAAAATGAAGTCCGGCAGGCAGCATGGCATTCACGCAGTCATAGAGCGTACAAAAGTACCGCTCCCGCATCCAAATCGCCAGCTGAATGGCCTTCTCCGTCAAGACAGGCCGTTCATCCAAACAGGCATCAATGGCTTTTAGTGCACCGCCGTGCTGGGATTCCTCCTCCACCGCCAGAACAACACCGTCTGTGCCGCGATTTCCGGAACCAAAGGGGACCAGAACCCGCACACCGGGCCGGATTGATTCCTCCATTTCGTTCGGAATCAAGTAATCATAGGGTTGGTCAATGACGTATACAGCACTGGAAACGGCTATTTTTGCAATTTTTCGTCCCACTCCTGCCGCACCTCCCTATGCAAAGCAAGACAAGCGAAGGGAGCGTCCCCCTCGCTTGCCTGATATCGTCCCTTAGACTTCTTTCTCTTCTTCCACAGGATCGGTCAGCTTGCCATCAGCTACCTCGCGGATTGCAATGCTGACAGGCTTATCGTCCAGAGGCTCATCGTTCATCTTTGCCTCGCTGGAGATCTGGCGGGCACGGTGGGCCACCACATTGACCAATTCATAGCGGCTGGGGATGTTTTCGAGCAGTTTGCTCATAGGGGGATCGAGCATCATAGTAAGCAACTCCTTATTCTTCTCAACAACAATTTGTGCTGTTATTCATATAATTTGATTCCTTACGGAACGGATATACGCGGCAGAACCAGTCAGGTAAACTGAGTCAGGATTTTGCTGCGGTTTTCCACTTTACACGCGGCGGCAGTCAGGATCGACTCGATTTCGTTCACCGCATTGGCCACCTTGTCGTTGATTACCAGGTAGTCATAATTGGGAATCTCCTTAAATTCTGTGCGTGCTTTGGAAAGGCGGCCCTGAATCACTTCCTCGCTGTCTGTGTTGCGGTTGTGCAGGCGACGAGACAGCTCCTCAAACGAAGGCGGAATAATGAAGATGAACAGAGCCTTGGGGCAGCGGGCTTTTACCTTGGCAGCACCCTGGACCTCAATATCCAACAGCACGTCGATGCCAGCATCCAGACGGTCTTGAATGGCCTTCATCGAGGTGCCATAGTAATTATTGACATATTCCGCATGTTCCAACAGCTCATCGTCCGCAATCATCCGCTCAAATTCCTCGCGGCTGACAAAATTATAATTTACCCCATTCTGCTCTCCCACTCGGGGCTTCCGGGTGGTGTAGGAGACAGAGAAATAGATATCGGGGCGCTGGCCCAGCAGCTCGGCAATGACCGTGCTCTTGCCAACTCCGGACGGGCCGGACAGAACAATAAGCTGTCCCTTTTCCTTTTTCAACAGCAAAATTACTCCTCCTCTTGTTCGTTGGGTTTTCCCTCCACCCGGTCGGAGATCACCTCTGGGCGCAGGGCAGATAACACCAGGTGGTCGTTATCCATAATCAGGACCGACATCGTGCGGCGGCCGTAAGTGGCGTCAATCAAAATACCGCGCTCACGGGCCTCCTGGATCATACGCTTAATTGGGGCAGATTCCGGGCTGACAACGGCCACAAGGCGCGCTTCAGAAACCAGGTTTCCAAATCCAATGTTGATCAGCTTCATCCGGATGCCTCCCCTTACTCGATGTTCTGGATCTGTTCCCGAATCTTTTCGATCTCCGCCTTCACATCTACAACGTGGCGGGCGATCTCGATGTCGCTGCACTTGGAACCAATGGTATTGGCCTCGCGATTGAACTCCTGAATCAAAAAGTCCAGCTTACGGCCCACCGCACCGCCGTTTTCCAGCATCTCACGAAGTTGTGAGATGTGGCTTCTCAGGCGAACGGTCTCCTCGTCCACTGCCACCTTATCCGCAAAGATGGCGGCCTCGGTGAGGATACGGGCGGGGTCAATCTGGGTATTGGCCAGGACTTCGTTCATTCTGGCCTCCAGCTTGGCGCGGTACTCAGAGACGGTCTGCGGGGAGCGTTCCTCCACCAGAGCGACCTTCTGCTCAATCAGCGCAGCGCGGCTGAGCACATCCGCCTTCATCCGCTCACCCTCACGGGTACGCATCTGGTCAAAGTCCGCCAGCGCCATGTCCACCACAGCGCAAATGTTCTGCGCCATCTGCTCCACGTCCTGCTCCTCCTCTTGGGACAGAAGCACGTCAGGAAAACGGGACAGCAGTGCAACGGAAATGTCCTTGCTGCTGCCCAGATTGTAGGTTTCGATCAGCTCCTGGAGCGCAGCATAGTAGCTATCGGCCACGGGCTTATTGACCGAGACCTTGGTCCTGGTCCCACCGGCATTGTCCAGCGTCACAAATACGTCGACCTTACCACGGGAAATCGTGTGCTGTACACGCGTCTTGATTGCGTCCTCAGCAAAGAGGTACAGTCTGGGGATACGGACATTACAGTCCAAATAGCGGTTATTGACCGATCGCAGCTCTACCGTGATGGTACAGCCCTCCACCGTCTTTTCCGCACGGCCATAGCCGGTCATGCTCTTGACCAAAACAGGTCACGCTCCTTATGATGTGAAATTCAATCATCTGCCTCCGCGAAAACGAAGCCGTACCCGAATCAGGGTGATCAGCTTGGACAGGCCGATGTCATAGATAACAAAAATCAGGTTGCCTACCCCATAGAGCAGCAGACTGCTGTTCTCCATCCAGTCTGGCAGACCGGGTAGGAAGATCCTGCGCAGTGCAGTCCAGACGACTGTCAGCGCCAGGTTGAAATACCCAAGTTTCAGGCACCACTCAACACCTCGGCGGCGCAGGGACTCGATCCGTTCCTTTGCCACGGGATAAAGCCCCAAAAAAATCAGGTACAGGATTGGGATTTCTTTGCTGGGCAGCAGTATCAGGCCAAGCAGTCCGGAAGCCGCCCAGCAGAGGCAGCCAGCTCCCCACCCGGCAGCCAGAACCGACAGCATGGGGAACAGTCCCGCCACAGCGGTAAGTCCAAGGCGTCCGGAGGGGACCAGGGACGCACACCACAGGAACGTCAGGCTGCCGGCAGCCATCACACCGCCCAGCGCAGTGCGTCCACTTTTGGAGGAACGGAAGCCAGCCATTTTTACCAGTGGCCTCCCCCGCACCCGCCGCACAGGCAGTTCAGGCACAGCATGGTGGTGCAGCAATCAGGGCCGGCAGCCGCACCGGTGTAGCCATAGGGGCGATAACCGGCACCGCCCTGCTGCATCATAGCCAGGGCCTGGCGGTATTCCATATTGTTGGGTTCCATCTGAACAGCCAGCGCATAATTCTGCATAGCCTCATCCAGCCAGCCCTTTCGGTAGGCAATGCTGCCAGACAGAAAATACCATTCGCCGTTCTTCTGAGGAACCTCCATCAGAAGGCGCTCCGCACCGGCCAGGTCTCCCCCGTTGATGAGGCTTCGTACCCTGGCGTAGGTGGGATTGCTGCCAGCAGAGGAGTAGCTCTGCTGCTGGTAACTGCCGGCATACCCACCGCCATAGCTGCTCGTCTGCTGGCGTCCGCCCCCGGCACGCTGCTTGGTGATGGCATCATATGCCTCGTTGATTTCCTTCATCTTTTCCTCCGCCAGATCAGCCAGAGGATTGTTCTGATAGTTGTCGGGGTGATACTTCCGAGCCAGCTCACGGTAGGCCTTTTTGACCTCCTCATCGCTGGCATTCTGGCTCACGCCCAGAACGCTGTACGGATCTCTCATTGATCGTGTCTCCATATCTTTTGTTTCTTTATTTTGGACCAGCTGCCGTCAAATACGGCCCGCTGCACCAGCGGCAGTCCCAAATATAAAATGTTTTCCAGCACAGGGGTCCGACACCCGAAGCTGCCGAGCTGAAATGCAGCCCCTGCCAGCTCCAGCGAGTGGTCCATGGTACGCTTCAAGCTTTCATCGTCCCCTTCCGGCCCAAAGCGGGCCGTAACAGGGTTATACCGGCCTGTCTCCCGGTCCTCCAGGATATCATCTCTGGCATCCGCCAGATAAATCCACCGGCCCAGGTGATAGAGAAGCTGAGCCAGCACTCTGCCTCGTTCTCCATCGCTTGGTGCAGCAGCCTGGAGCAGCCGTGCAAAGCTGTCAGCGGTACGATCCAGACTTGGGCAGTTCTCCTGCTCCAGCCGATTCAGCTCACGCAAACTCTCCCGCACCTGCCTATCAAAGTCCGGGCAGTCTCTGGATGCCTTTTTGTAGGCCCGCCTCAATAGAATGGATAGCCCTCTCGCAGGCAGTCCACCCCAGAATCCATCATCCTGAATGGAATCCCGCAGCTTCCACCAGGCAAGTACCACGCTCTCCGCAGCGGCTTCCTCCAAGGCAGGCGATGTGGGACACATATCATGCTTTACCAATGGGTTGGCGTGGCAGCGCCCCCGGCAGGGCCTGAAGTTCTCCTCCGGCTCCCACAGAAGCAGGGCCAGAAAGGTGAAATCGAAATTCAGGAACATGGGGGCAATCAAGCCGTACTTCTGGCGCAGACAGCGGCATAGTCCGCAGTAGGTGGCGCGATAGAGATCAAAGTCACGGCATTTCATCTCCGGGCGGAAGGGACGCACATATCCGAACACAGCGTGCCTCTCTTTAAAGCTTCATAAACTTCAGGATCTTGAACTCAGGTGCCTGGTGCCGTGTCATAGACCGGTTGAGCAGGTAGGCAGGAACAAATCCAAGCCCAAGCCCCAGCACTGCGGTGCCAAGCGCCGCCGCCTCACTGAGGGACAGTGCAGCCTGGCCAACCAGATAGCCCGCAGCCAAACCGATACATGGCATGAGAAAAACCACAGCTGAAACCCCGATATTGTGCCCCACAGTGGGTTCTACCTCTACAAAATCACCGGGTTTTGCTCCAATTGTGTTGCTGGCCGTTGCAACAATGTCCTGCGGCGGTTTTTGACTGCAGCCCTCACAGGCGCCGTCACAGTGCAGACCGCACTCCGTCTGCCGGAGCAGATTTACTTCCACCACTTCACCATCTATTACACGCCTTACAATAGCGTTTTGAACCATAGATAATAGCCTCCAAACTGATTCATACTGATTTATCGCCTGCGGACATTGACCACGATTCCATATTCACCGATCACGCCCACATTTCCGCTGGCATTGAGCAGGACTTTGACCGGTACCGGATAGGTGCCAACAGACGTGATCTCGGACAGATCTGCCACGATTTGGATCTGGCTGGCATCGATTGCAGCCAGATCTTCCCGCTTTCCCCGCACCTGAATCGTGCGGACCTGAGTGGTAGAGCTGACCTTATAATCCTTAGAATCAGAGGACACCACAATGTTGTCCACATCGAATGTGCGGGTAGCCAGCCCGTTGACTGTAATCGTCACGGTAACCGCCGATACTCCGCTCACATTTTCCAAACTGGGATCCAACGTGACCGGGAAGGTCATGGTGCTGGTCCCAACCACCTTGGAAAGATCGACACTGCCGAGAGACAGTTCGGTCAGATCCTTGATGGCCGTATCCTCTCCTGCCACAGTGATCGTATTCGGCTCGATCTTGCAGGTGATGTCGTCCTCCGTGGCACCGCCGCCTGGAATAATATTCACCGTCAAGGGAATATCCTTTACAACATTGACCGGCAGTATCACATAGGCGCTGTTGGTATCCATGCTCACATCCAGACCCTTGAGCGGCTCGCCCTTTGCATCCAGCAGCGTCAGGGGCAGGTCACCGGCAAACCGCTCAGTGAGATTTTCATTTTCCAGAACGGCCACGACCTTATCGACCTGACCGACTCCATCTACAGAGCCGCTTACTTGAACGGTCTCCGGGTGAACGACCGGGGTCCCAGTCTGATAGCCATCCGCCACCTTGCCGACCAGTTTAAATTCAACGGGGAAGGACTTGGTGTAGAGCTTCTCCACCGTAACCGTCAGGGTTTCGGGAGAACGGTCCTGGATGATGACTTTGTCTGTATTGAAAAAGACGCTGGGGAACTTAGGCTGGTAAGTGAGCGTATTTTCGCCCTCCATACACTTCGACACGTCCACCACCACAGAGATTTCCTTGCGGTAGCGATTCAGATTCTCCAGCACACTGGCAGGTGCCTCTACCTTCAGATCGACATGCTCTGCGGAAAGCCCGGCCACGGTTAGGCCCTGCTTGGTCAGTACGTTGGTACCGATGACTTCCACATTCAGGCGGCGCAGTGTAGTTGCCTGAACAGGGTCTGTCACCCCTCTCACATAGAGCCAGAAAACAGTAGCCAACAGAATAGAGAGAATTATATATGCCAAACGGCTCTCTTTCAATCGACCGATCATTTCTGATCGTCCTCCTTCCGACTGCGGAACAGAATCTGCTCATACCAAGGATGGGCACTCCCCTTTTTATCCTCTGTCGTCTCGGCCAGCAGTTCGTTCTTCAAGAGGCGGCCCAACGTCTCGGGGGCCAGATGGCGCTTGAGCATGCCATCCATTGCCACAGAAATAGACCCAGTCTCCTCGGAGACGATTGCTACCACGGCATCCGTCTGCTCGCTGATTCCGATTCCGGCGCGATGGCGCATGCCCAGGTCACGGCTCAGGTTGACATTGCTGGACAACGGCAGCATACAGCCCGCACTCACAATGCGGCCATCCCGCACAATCACGGCTCCGTCGTGCAGAGGAGCCTTGTCCCAAAAAATATTCTTTAAAAGCTCGCTGGAAATGGCGCAGTCCAGCTCAGTCCCCGTCTTGATTATATCATCCAACAGGTTCTGGCGTTCAAACACCATCAGGGCACCCACTTTGTCCCGGGACATATCGACATAGGCCTCTGTAACCTGGGCGATTGCGTTGTCCAGCTCCTCCGAGGGCTCCTTTCTCGTAGAGGCAAACACCAAGCCAAACCGACTGCTGCCCACCCGCTCCAGAAACCGGCGCAGTTCGGGCTGGAATAGAATGACCAGCATCAGTATAAACCATTCCAGCACCTTGTTCAGCAGGAACGGAATTGCGATCATCTTGCTTGCACTGGTTAAAAACATGGCAAAAATCAGAATCACAATGCCCCACAGGACCCGGCCAGAGCTTGTCTTTCGCAGCATCCAGAGGATTTTATAGATGGCGTAGGAAAGAATCGCGATATCCAGAATATCTACCAAACGCAGATGCAGCAATACATTGGATCGCAGAAACATTTGAACCGCTTCTAACACACACGATCACCTCTCCTAAGCGTTTTCCGGCTCCGCGGAACGCTGGACAAACTACCTCACTTTATCCAGTAACAATTATTATACGATATTCCCAGCAAGTTGGCAACCTGAAAGGGGCCTTCCTTGAGGAAAAATTCATATTTTTTTCTTGCAGTGACATCCCCACTGTGTGATAACCCTTCATTGGCAGAAAAATCACCCCATATCTGCCCGTTTCGGCAGACACAGGGTGTAATGTGGTTTATATTTTTTGAAGTGCACTCAGAAGCTGCTGGATCTCCTGTTCTGTGTTAAAGACGGAAACGCTGGCCCGAACCGTACCGGTGTCCAGCGTTCCTGCCGTCTCGTGAGCGAACGGCGCACAATGAAGGCCAGCCCGCAGAGCAAAGCCAAGGTCACCAAGCTTTTCCGCTACCGTCTCACAATCCATTTCGCTCACGCGGAACGACAACACGCCGGTCTGGTTCTCAGGCCGGTCAGATCCATAGACCTGAATGGAGGGGATCGGTTCCAACCCTTCTCGCAGTTTCTGGATCAAACCGTTTTCATAGGCGCGGATGTCGTTCAGTCCACGGCGACGTACATAGCGCAGCCCCTCCAACAACCCCGCGATTCCGGCAATGTTGTGTGTTCCAGCTTCCAGCCGGTCTGGAAGGAACTCCGGCATCGTTTGATTGATGGAGCTGCTCCCTGTGCCGCCCTCCAAAATAGGTCGGCTCGGGCCAGAGCCACACAGCAGAAGTCCGGTACCTTGTGGACCGTATAGTCCCTTATGGCCAGGCATGGCAATAAAGGCAGCGCCCAGTTCTTCGAAATCTACCGGCACCACCCCCGCTGCCTGGGACGCATCCACGATAAGCGGTATTCCCCGGTCTCTGCACAGGGCAGCGATCCCTTCAACGGGCAGCACTGCACCGAATACATTCGAGACCTGGTTGCACACCGCAACGTCCGCTCCCCTGTCCAGCTCCTGCCGAAAAGCCGCAAGCATCGCTTCTTGATCAAAAAGCGGTGCCCTGACTACGCACAGTTCGATATCCGGGATGGCGTGCAGCGGTCTGGTCACCGCATTGTGTTCGTAGCCTGAAATCACAACTCGGTCCCCCGGTTTCACCAGGCTCTTGATCGCGATGTTGAGTCCGTGGGTAGCGTTAAAGGTAAACACCACCCGCTCCGGGTCTGGCACATGAAAGAGCGCGGCGGCCTCCTCCCGGCAGGCAAGTGCCGTCTCCGCCGCCGACATAGCCGCCTTATATCCGCCTCGTCCCGGGCTGGAGAGATTATTGATGGCTCGGGCAGAGGCCAGCGCCACCGTGGGTGGCTTTTGGAGGGTAGTGGCCGCACTGTCCAGATAGATCACAGCTCTACCTCCTCGTATCCCCCCAGACCGTTGGCAAAATAGGCCGCTTTGACAGGCAGTCCGACCTGCTCTAACATCTTTATGGCAGCGGGCAGGCTGCCCCGAGGCACCCGCACGCTGTAGCCGCAGCCGCTTGGGGAAATGCTCCTTGGTGTACGCACGATTCTGGTCCAAATGCCCACCCGCCCCAGCGCATTGGCCGTCCGCTGAGCATAAGTCAAAGATCGACATAGAATCAAATCATAGAACATGGCAAGGTTCCTTTCTTCGCAACAGGACTTTCACAAACAGAAAGTCTCGTTCCCACCAATCTATGCCACCGCTCTTTGAATTGTCACCAGATAAGAAACGGTCTGACGGAGTCCGTCAGACCGTTGTGCTTTTCCATTGCAGAATCAGCGTTCTTCCAGCAGGGCGACCGCGTGGGCCGCGATCCCAAGGCCAGCTCCGGTAAAGCCCAGCTTTTCTTCCGTAGTCGCCTTTACATTGACCCGGTCAGGGGCGATACCCATATGGGAGGCCAGGTTACCGCGCATATGCTCGATATAGTCTGCCAGTCTGGGGCGTTGCGCCAGGATCGTAGCATCCACGTTGCCAACCGTTAAGCCGCGCACGCGCAGCAGCTCCACCACATGGTCCAACAGCTTCAGGCTGTCAGCACCGGCGTACGCGGGATCGGTATCTGGAAAGTGACGGCCAATATCGCCCAATCCAGCTGCCCCGAGCAGGGCATCCATGACCGCGTGGGTCAGCACATCCGCGTCAGAGTGGCCCAGCAAACCCTTTTCGTAGGGGATCTCGACACCGCCCAAAATCAGTTTACGGTCCGCAACCAGCTTATGCACATCATATCCGTGTCCGATTCGCATCACAGCTCCCCCTTCGATCTGGCTTCCAAGATCGCCTCGCCCAAGACAAGATCAAAAGGCGTGGTGATTTTAATGTTCTCTCGGCTTCCGGCCGTCAGCGACACTTTCATTCCCAGCCGCTCCACGGCCGCACAGTCATCCGTCAAGTTCTCGCCGTCCCCTTCTGCTTTTTCCAAAGCCGCCCGAATCAAGCCGCCTTCAAAAACCTGAGGGGTCTGTACCGCCCATAACTGAGAACGGTCCACGGTCTCCACGGTCAGCCCATCCTCTGCCCGCTTAATGGTATCGATCAAAGGGATGGCAGGCGCAGCGGCGCCCGTTTTTTTCGCCTTGTCTATCGTCTCCCGCAGTATCTGCTGGGTTACAAAAGGCCGGGCGCCATCATGAATGGCAATGAGGTCAGCCTTTGGATTTACCTCCTGCAATCCGGCATAGACCGAGTGGATGCGCTCCGACCCGCCCACAATGACCTTCGTCACCTTATCCAGAGCGTACTCTTTACACAGGCGGCCAACCTCAGGCAGGAGCTCTCCCCTGGTTACCACCACAACTTCCTGTACGTCAGGGCAGTCCTGAAACGCGTACAGCGTATGGACCAGCACCGGAAGCTCACCGAGCATGGCCAGTATCTTGTCGATGCCCTCCATCCTCCGTGCAGACCCCGCAGCCACGATTACAGCAGAGCAGGTTATCGGCTCTGTTTTCTTCTTCAGCATGGTCAGCAGTCCAGCCATGTTTCTCCTCCATCCATGATCCGTGTTAAGAAAGAAAGGAGCCTTTGGGCTCCTTCTTTGTTGATCTTCGTTATTGTTTATGCGGCAGGCTCTCTGTTATGCCAGCACCTGATCCAGTTCTGCCTCCACGTCCTCGTAACTCTCATTCTTGGAGAGAACGAGCTCAGAAATCAGAATTTGACGGGCCGTGTGCAGCATTTTACGCTCTCCGGTGGAAAGGCCGCGTTTGTTGTCACGGTCGGTCAGGCCGCGGATCACGCAGGCAACCTCCAGCAGATCACCGCTCTTCATGCGCTCCAGGTTTTCACGGTAGCGCCGGTTCCAATTGGAATCCATCTCTACCTTTATCTGGGGGATAGCTTGCAGAACCTGATCGGCCTTCTCCGGGTCCACCACGGGACGGATCCCGATCTGCTCCGTGTTGCTGACTGGGATCATAACAACCATGGAGCGATTCGGCAGCTTCATGATATAGTAATCCTGTATCGCACCATCAACCTTCTTCTGAACGATACTGTCTATGATTCCAGCACCATGCATTGGGTGCGCTATTTTGTCCCCAACTTGAAACACCTTTTACCTCCCTTTCCAGATGCCTATACCTTTTCATAAGATATTATAGCACAACTCTGTAAAATTGCAAGGAAATTCACAGATTTCATCGCAATCACCGTAAAAAAAGGTCCGAACACCATGCGGTGTTCGGACCTTTTCATGTGTTTTGATTACTCCTCGACAGGAGCCTCTTCCTCTGCGGACTCCTCCAGCAGAGCGCGGATGGACAGGGAGATCTTCTTGTTCTCCATGTCAATGTCGGTGATCTTCACATCAACCTTATCGCCCTCGGCCAGCACATCGCCGGGCTTCTCAATGCGGTGATCCGCGATCTGAGAAATGTGGATCAGGCCATCAACACCGGGCACGACCTCGGCAAACGCACCGAAGGTCATCAGCTTGACGATGCGGACATTGGCCACGTCGCCAACCTGGTAGGTGCTGGTGAACACGCTCCAGGGATCCTGGCTGTGATCCTTCATGCCCAGAGAAATCTTCTTCTTCTCGCGATCAGCAGAGATCACATACACCTCGACGGTATCGCCAACCTTGACGACCTCAGAGGGGTGCTTGATGCGGCTCCAGGACAGCTCGGAGATGTGGACCATGCCGTCCACGCCGCCGATGTCAACAAAAGCGCCGTAAGAAGTCAGAGACTTCACAACGCCGGTATAACGCTTGCCATCCTCGATCTCAGCCCAGACCTTCTCAGCGGCGGCAGCGCGCTCAGCGCGAACCACACGGCTGATGGAGCCCACCACGCGGCGGCGGGCACGGTTGACCTCGGTGATGATCAGGCGAACCTTCTTCTTCAGCAGCTCGCTCATAGGAGTCTCACGGGGCAGGCCAGTCTGGGAAGCGGGAACAAACACGCGCACGCCCTTAACGGACACGACCACGCCGCCCTTGTTATCCTCCGTGACAAAGCCCTCAACAACGGTCTCGTTCTCGCGGGCGGCCTCGATGTCCTCCCAGCCCTTGACCATGTCCAGGCGCTTCTTGGACAGCTTGACCAGGCAGTCGCGATCGCTGACCAACATGACATAGGTCTCGATCTCATCGCCGACCTTTACCACGTCCTCGGGCTTAACGGAAGGATCGTCGCTCAGCTCGGACAGTGGAATGTAACCGGGGTACTTGATGCCCAGCTCAACCTGGATCTCGGTAGGCGTAATTGCCACGACGGTACCAGTGACCTTATCTCCGTTATTTAAAGTTTTGATCGACTCCTCCAGCATTTCCTCAAAGGACTTTTCGATCTCCATGTTTTCATCGCTCATTTTGTCATAGACCTCCTTTATTATCCACGCAGGCGTTGACGCACCCGCCGTGATGCCGACAATTCCCGTCCGGGGTATGCTGTGCATATCCAAATCTTCCGCCCGCTCGATCAGGCGGACATCGGGACAGCACTCCATACATAGTTCGGCAAGCCGTTTGGTATTGGAGCTTTTGCGGTCTCCGATTACAATCATCATACCGCTCTGCTCCGCCAGATGGCGGGCCTCTTCCTGACGCTTGGACGTCGCTCCACATATTGTATCAAAAAATTCTGCGTTTGTACACTCTTTTTTTGCTTTTTTCACGCAGTCATTCCAAATTTTCTTCGTAGAGGTGGTTTGGGACACAAAACTGAGAGGCAGATCCCGTCGCGCGGGGTCCTCCTCCAGCCATTTTTCAAGACTTTCCGCCCCGGAAACCACAACTGGGTGGTCACACCAGCCTGCAATGGCCAACACCTCAGGATGGTCCGGAGTGCCTACAATCACAGGCTGTCGTCCCTGCGCTTCCGCCTTGGTGACCAGATTATGGATTCTGGTTACATTGGGACAGGTGGCATCCAGTATTTTAATTCCCCGGTCCTCCAGAGCACGGTGAACGGCACGACTCTCGCCGTGGGAGCGGATGATAACAGCGTGGTCATCCGGCACATCCTCCAGCCGCTCCACACAGGTGAGCCCTTCGTCGGCCAGCTTGTCGATCATATCCTGATTGTGGATAATGGAACCCAGCATCACGCATGGCATATGCTGCGCGGCCGTTTTCTCTGCCAGCTCCACCGCCCGCCGGACTCCATAGCAGAAGCCTGCCGACTCAGCCAGTACGATTTTCACTCTTGTCCCTCCCCGAGCTTGTAGATGCGCTCCATCAGGTCATCGGTAATGGCCTTCAGTTCCTCCGTGGTAGGACGTCTCCCCTCAAACTCAGCATAGTAGGGCGTTCCGATCACAATGGTGTTGACACGGAAAAGCTTCTTTTTTCTGGGCACATAGACAGGCAGGATAGGTGTGTTGGTACGGGTAGCAAAGAGGACAGCACCCGTCTTTGCTTCTACTTTCTCGCCATCACGGACACGGGTCCCCTCAGGGAAAATCAACAGCTTGCTGCCTTCCTTCAGATAGTGAAGAGAGGTCTTGACGGCCTTCACATCCGCAGAGCCCCGGTCCACACCAAAGACTCCAGCCTTTCCCAAAATCCAGCCGATGAAGGGCACCTTCAAAACAGCCATCTTCGCAATGGCACGCATGGGGTACCTGCGGCCAAACCCAAAGCACACATAGAAGGGATCTCCGATGGTGGAGTGGTTGGGGCAAATCACAGCGGGGCCATCCGGAATGTTCTCCCGCCCGATGGCCCTAACCGGCCTTACCAGGTTGAAAAACGGCCAAATCACATAGTATAGAAAGTGAAATGCCTTGTCAGTTTTTTCCTTGGGCGGAAATTTTGTTTTTTTCTCATTTTCGTCCTTCACAGTCCAATGCACTCCTTTACCAGGGAGAGTACTGCGTTCAGGCTCTCTTCCAGATTCAGATTTGTAGTGTCAAGCAGGATTGCGTCCTCCGCCTGTCGCAGAGGTGCGATCGCACGGCTGCGGTCACGCTCATCACGGTCCATAATATCATGGAGGATGGTCTCGTAATCCGCCGTCTGTCCGCGCTGTTCCAGCTCCAGCAGTCTGCGGCGGGCACGGGCCTCCGGGGCGGCGGTAAGAAAAATTTTCACATCAGCGTCGGGCAAAACCACAGTCCCAATGTCGCGGCCGTCCATGACCACATTGTGCTCCCTGGCCTGTCTGCGCTGGAACTCCAGCAGGAAATCCCGGACCTCCTTCATGGCAGACACCTGAGAGGTTAGATCAGACACCCGGTGCTCCCGAATTGTTTTAGAGACATTCTCCCCGTCCAGAAACATCCGCTGCTCCCCGTCAGGCCCGTAGTCCATATGGATATCCAGGCCATCCAGCAGCGGGACAATCTTCTCTTTCTCGGAGGGGGCCACACCAGACTTCAGGGTCTTTAACGCCACTGTGCGGTAGATGGCCCCTGTATCCACATACAGAAACCCGAGTTTTCTGGCCAGCTGGCGGGCCAAGGTGCTCTTTCCTGCACCGGCAGGGCCGTCAATGGCAATACTTCTATGTTCCATGTCGATCGCTCCCAAATTTGTTTTACGACTCAGTCAGAGATCCCACGGCACCCTCTCCGGCTGCCCGGCCAGTGGACCAGGCGATCTGCAGATTGAAGCCGCCGGTATAAGCGTCCACGTCCAGCAGTTCACCTGCAAAAAACAGGCCAGAGACCTTTTTTGACTCCATCGTCTTAGGGTCCACTTCTCCCACCTTGATACCGCCAGAGGTCACAATGGCATCCGCAATGGGACGGGGGCCGCTGATTGCCACCGGGAAAGACTTGAAAAGCTCCAGAAGGCGGCGGCGCTCCCCCTTGGTCAGATCATGCGCCTTGCGTCCGCCTGGTATTTCAGCCCGCTCCAACATGACGGGGATCATCATTCTCGGCAGCAGGGTCCCCAGCAGATTGGCCATATCCTTGTTTGCGTTGGCGGTCAGTTCCCGCACCAGACGGGCATCCAAGGTCGGCTCATCCAGGGCGGGCTTCAAGTCGATCAAACAGGTGTAAGTGTTTTTATTGAAATCCCGCATATGGGCACTGGCAGACAAAATCAGCGGCCCAGATAAGCCAAAGTGGGTGAACAGCAGTTCTCCCTGTTCCTGGTAGACAACCTTTTTCTTCTGGTTTTTCACCGTGAGGGTCACATTCTTCAGCGCAAGCCCCTGCATTTCCCCGCAGAAACGGTCGGGGGATTCCAGCGGAACCAACGAGGGTCTGGGTTCCACTACGCAGTGGCCCAGCTCGGCAGCCATCCTGTGTCCATCGCCGGTAGAACCGGTGGCCGGGTAGGAAAGCCCGCCTGTTGCAAGGATAACTGCTTTACACGGAATCCTGCCATTTTCGGTGTCAACACCACAAACTGCGCCCTCTGCGCAGGCAATGCCGGTGACCCTGGTCTGTAGCACCGGAACCTTCAGCCGGCGCAGCTCAAAAAACAGAGCGTCAATAATGTCGGCCGCTTTGTCGGACTTGGGAAATACCCGGTTGCCCCGCTCCACTTTCAGCTCCACACCAAGGTCAGAGAAAAACTTCTCTACCGTAGCGGGTGGCATTCGGGTCAGGGCGCTATAGAGGAAGCGTCCATTTCGAGGGGTCGAGGCCAGCACCTCCTCCACCCCACAGTGATTTGTCACATTGCACCGGCCTTTGCCGGTGATATACAGCTTGCGCCCCACCTTCGGATTTCGTTCCAGCAGCTGCACCTGAGCTCCCATTCGGGCGGCGGTGATCGCAGCCATCATGCCGGCGGCGCCGCCGCCCACCACGATCAAGGGGTAATTCTGTTCGTTCACTCCTGCACCTTCTCATAGACGCCGTACTCATCCCAGATGCTCTCTAAGCGCTGGAAGGTCTTGGACAGGTCGTCATTTTTCTTTCTGCTCACTGCCACCAGCAGCGCGTTGACCAGGGACAGCGGCGCCACCAGGGAATCGACAAAGGAGGCCATGTCACTGCGGGCCTTCAATGTGTAGTGCGAATTGGCGGCCAGAGGGGATGCCTCACTGTCGGTGATGGCTACGGTAGTGGCACCCTGATCCTGGGCAAATTTCATGGCCTGTACCGTGCGGCTGGAATAGCGCGGAAAACTGATCCCGACGACCACATCCCCCTCTCCCACCCGCAGCAGGTTCTCAAAGACTTCGCTGGCGGTATTGGCGGTAACCTCCACCACATTATCGAAAATCAGATGTAAGTAGAAGCACATAAACGTAGCGATGGCCGCAGAGGAGCGCACACCGATCACGTAAATCTTGCGTGCCGAGACAATGGCCTCTACTGCCTTTTCAAAGCTGCTGCGGTCCAGTTCTTCGAGCGTCAGTTGAATCTTCTCGATATCAGACTGCAGCACCATAGACAGCAGGTCCTGATCCCCCAGTCGGTCATTGGCCACTTCGATGCGCTGCACACTGGTCAGACGGTTCCGGATCATTTTTTGCAGGGATTTCTGCATATCAGGGTAGCCATCGTAACCAAGCTCGGCTGCAAAGCGAACCACCGTTGATTCGCTTACGCCGACTTTTTTGCCAAGCCGGCTTGCCGTCATAAACGCGGCCTTGTCGTAGGAATCCAGAATAAAGTTCGCAATTTTCTTCTGTCCCTTGGAGAAAGACTGCATACTGTCTTGAATAATTGCTAAAATATCGTGATCCATTTTTTGATGCATCTCCTCAGCAGATGGTTCAAACGTATTGCTATGTTTCTATATCATAAACTTTTTTCTAAAAAAACGCAAGGGATTCCTGCAAGATTCTTATCGTATCCTGCAAAAATCCCCTGTGTGCTTCACACCTCAGAATGTAACACCAGCAGCTCCTGCTCCGTCAGCGGCCGCCACTGTCCCGGCTTGAGGGAGCGGTCGAGCTGAAGTCCTCCCTCCCGGATTCGCTTCAGGCGGAGCACCTTCAGTCCTGCCTGCTTACACATCCTCCGAACCTGGCGATTTTTGCCCTGGTGAATGGTAATGGACAGCTGACTCACCTCACCTCTGGCCGCGCCCTGCCGTACCTTAGCGGGAGCCAGCCGGTCTCCATCCAGTTCCATAGGGCCGGACAAAATGGGAAGTGCGTGGTCCACGCTGCCCGTCACCCAAACCAGGTATTCCTTCTCGATTTCATAGCTGGGATGAAGCAGCTTCTGGGTCAGATCCCCATCGTCTGTCATAAGGAGCAGCCCCTCAGAATCCAGATCCAGCCGTCCCACCGGCCAAACTCTGGTTCCGCAGCCCGATACAAGCTGAGCCACATTCTTGCGGTTCTTCTCGTCGGACAGGGTCGTGACATAGCCCCTTGGTTTGTTGAGCATCAGATAGACGCGGCCGCTGCCAGGTCTGAGTGGCTTTCCGTCAACCAGAACTGTGTCCCGTTCCAGATCGGCTCGGTCCCCCAGCTGGGCCGTCACTCCGTTCACCTCTACCCGACCTGCGGTGATCCACTCCTCTGCCTTTCGGCGCGAGGTCAGTCCACAGGATGAAATCAATTTTTGCAGCCGTTCTTCCATTGGTTCTGCTCCTTCTGTCTCTACCGCTTATAAGAAAGCCAACAGTCGTTCCCACACGTTCCATTTAGGTGCTAAATCGCATGGCACCGAACGTCCCGTCACTAAGTCGGTCCGGCCGATTTCCTCTCCATTCAGATCGTAGATCAGTTCACCGACTACCGTGCCAGGTGTCACCGGTGCATCAAGCTGCTCCACGGTCAGATACAGCCCAGGCCGAGGGATTTCCCCCGGTTTCAAGGCAGCCCTGACGCTTTGAGCGGCTTTTACCGGGCAGAACGCCGTCAGGCTTCCGGCCACAGGCAGGGAGCACACCTCTCCCCCCTCCTCCACCAGCGTTTCACTGTGGTACTGTCGGAAGCCTGCGTCCAGCAGCGCAGTGTGGTCGGCCCAATCACTCGGGGCGTTCAGCGTGACACAGATCAGGGTCAAGCCGTCCCGCTGTGCGGCGGAGACCAACGTCCGACCCGCTTTCTCGGTATATCCTGTTTTCAATCCAATACAGCCCGGATAGCGCCACAGCAGCTTATTGTGGTTTGTGAAGATCCGGGTTCCAAAGGTCGCCGACTTGGTGGATACGATTTTGGCCATCGTTTCGTTTTGGAGGCAGGCTCTTGCCAGCAAAGCCATATCGTAGGCGGTGGAGTAGTGTTCTTCTGCATTGAGGCCGTTTGGGTTTGCAAAGTGGGTATCTACCATGCCAAGCTCGATTGCCTTCTGGTTCATGGCCGTTACAAAATTCTCCACCGTGCCGCCGCAGCTCCCGGCAACAGACAGGGCTGCGTCATTGCCCGAGCGCAGCAGCATCCCGTAGAGCAGCGTCTCCAGGCTCACCTTATCCCCAGGGGCAAGATAAATGGAGGAGCCCTCCGCGCCAGCCCACTCCGGGGAGATGGTCACCTCTTCCTCCATACTGTGCCCGGACTCCAGCGCAACCAGCCCGGTCATCAGCTTTGTGATGCTGGCAATCAGGCGGCGCTCATGGCAGTTTTTTTCTGCCAGCACCCGCCCGCTGTCCCCATCCATAAGGATATAGGCGGAAGCGGAAATACCCGCCCCATTTGAAACAGGCACCAGCCCCAGCAGCAGAGCCGCACACAGTATTACATTAAGGAATCGTCTCATAGCGGTCACCCTCGTTTTTCCATAGCGGTGCCTGTAGTATGAGCCTTTTTCTCCCTTTTATCAGCGCCAATATTTGGACATGAATGGGTGTTTTTAATTACTCAGCGTAATCACTCGCAGCTTTTTGTGCCTTCTGCTCCTTTTTCAGCTGCTGCTGATCGATGAAGTCCGTAACCTTGTCCACAACCTCGGGGACCGTGTCAATGACCCGATCAATGGTGGTAGGGGGAAACGGATTGACGGGCAGCATCTTCACATCGCCGCCGCGGATAACCAGAAACGCCACCGGCTCCAGCTTGGCGCTGGCACCGGTACCGCCGCCGAACTGGTTGGGGTCGGATGCGGTCTGCTTTTTGGTACTGAACTCGCTGCCGCCGCCAGCTACGCCGAAAGACAGCTTTGATACGGGAATCAGGGTCACACCATCAGCCTGGATGGGCGTACCGATGATTGCGTCGGCATCCGCCGCTGCACGGATATTCTGCATGGTGGTATTGATCAGTTCATTGATAGGGCTACTCTTTTCCATAATTTAAGCCGCCTTTCCAGTTTGTTTCAGTTTCTTTTGTTCCTTGTGGACACGCAGGAACCGCCGAAAAGCCTTCCCGCCAAAATAGATCGCCAGCCAGAGTGCCTGGCTGATCGTGAAAGACAGATCCGCCTCGGCCGCGATGGCAATGGCAGATGCGTTAAAATCCAGCTTCACTTCGGCGTTTCCGTCTTTCACATGAAAAGCCTCCGTCAGCGGATACCAGATGGAGCCCAGGATCATGTTCGCCTGTCCATAGCGCATGGCAGCATCTGCCGGATCGTCCGCCCCCACCGTGAGTACGAGATGAAGGGTGTCCACCCGCAGCTTACGTTTAAACTGCGCAGCGGCCTCCAGCGCAATGGGCAGCAGCGCTTTGGCATACTCCAGCGTCCCCCCAATTTTTTCACGCAGCGGGACCTTCTCTTCTTCTGGCACCGCCATACGCTTAGGTGCCGGCTTCTGTCTCCGCTTTTCGGTTTTTGCTTTCTTCTCTTTGTTTGGACGAGGGAACAGCCTTTGTCTGATCCAACCAAGTCTGGCCTCCAGCGTCAGCCCCCCGACATCATAAACCGTCCGAATACCGACCCGGACCTGTCCAATTCCAAACAGGATCAGCAGGACGGCCATCCAGATCCAGAAGGTACGCATGTCATCCCTCCCCGTTTTCCGGTTTTATCGCGTCGGCAGCGGGCTCCTGCTCCTCCTCTTTGAGTTTGGCCACCGCAGCCTCCAACTTCATGGTCATTTGAGCGCCCTCCTGGGTAGAGTCGGGCAGCTCCGGCAGCTCCTTCAGGCTGGATAAGCCGAAGGAGCGCAAAAACGTCTTGGTGGTCCGGAACAGAATCGGCCGGCCGGGCACTGCCAGGCGTCCCGCTTCCTCGATCAAGTCCCGCTCCAGGAGCAGACTCACCGTGTAGGAGCTGTCCACCCCGCGGACCTGATCCACATAGGCGCGGGTCACCGGCTGGTAGTAGGCAATGACGGCCAGAACCTCCAGGGCGGGCTGGGACAGCTTGGCAGGCTTGCGGCTCTCCAGCGTCTTTCGAATAACAGGGGCAAACTCCGGTGCCGATACCAGCTGATAGCTGGTGTCCAACCGGAGCAGCCGAATACCACGGCGCTGGTAGCTGTATTGATCCATCAATTGCTGTGCCACGGTGTCCAGGGTGGGGCGATCCACCTCAAGCCCCAGGCACAGCCGTTCTACCGGTACGGGCTCACCGGCTGCAAACAAGACCCCCTCCAGGGTGGACTCTAATTCTTTGATCTCCAATGTTTCCTTCTCCCTCTCAGCAGCCGTCAGCGGCAAGCCCGTCTTTCTGTTCCAAATCGCGATCCGTACAGGTTACCGTGCAATCCTGCTCAGTTCCGGCAAGGCGAAGCCGTCTGGCCTTGCAGAGCTCCAACACCGCTAGAAAGGTGGCAACCACCTCGGAACGGCTACGATTTCCTCGGAACAGGGCCTTGAATCGGGTAACGCCGGAGTGGAGCAGCCGTTGGATCAGCTCACCTGCTTTCTCGTTCACGGGGTAAGGCTCCCTGCCCACGATCCCCTCAAAGGCAGAAACAGGGGGCGGGATCTTATGGTCCGACCGATCAAGCACAGCGGTCATCGCGTTCAGCAGATCTTCCTTTTTATGGACGTATCGGTAGGTCCTGTCAGGCTCTAACGGCTCCGGGACTTTTGTAATATAGTCCTGACTGAACCGGTAGCGGTCATCAAAGGTTGGGATGACCTGTTTGATTTTCAGGTAGTTCTCATTGCGCTGATGGGCTTCCAGAGAGGCGATCAGCTGCTCCATCTCGCTCAAAGCCTCTTCATCGTGAATAGACAACAGCATCCTGGTCTTGATGTAGATCAGTTGTGATGCCATTGTAACAAACTCGCTGGCTACTTCCAGGTCCAGCTCCTTACGCTTATTCATCCACGCAAGGTACTGATCCAGAATCAGCGAAATTTGGATGTCCTTAATTTCCATCTTGTTTTTGCTGAGCAGGTGCAAAATCAGATCCAGAGGCCCCACAAAGTCCTCCATGTTCTCTTCTTTGGATTTGACCACCCCTTCCAGGTGGTAGATGGGTGCCTCCATGCTGCGCCTCCTTCTCCGTACAGCCGCCCAGTTCCCTGGACATCTGAATCATTCTCGAATTATTATACCAGTTTAACCTCTAAAAAACAAGAAAAACCAAAGATGCATTCTGTGAATCGGAACGGATTTCACCGCAGCAAACTGCCAGCATTTCTCCCTCTTTGAACGTAACCTTCAGGTGCGTGTGTATTCCCTGAACCAGGACGAAACCCCCTGATGCAGGCTTCTGGTCCTGCATCAGGGGGCTTTCCCCGTTGTCCACTTGGCGTGGAGCCGCTCATGTTATGTTAGTTCTGCCCGATACCGCTCAGGATCGCGCGCAGCAGCTCCTCACGGCCAATTCCCTTCTCCGCAGAAAACGGGATCACGGTGGCAGAGTCGTCCAGCTCCAGGGTGTCCCGAACCACCTGAAGGTTCGGTTCGATTTCCTTCTTTTTCAGCTTATCCAGCTTATTTGCCACCACGATCATTGGGCAGCCGGTGGCTTTGAACCACTCGGCCATCGTCACGTCGTCTGCCGTGGGCTTGTGTCGGGAATCTACAATCATCACACCAAGCGTCAGCAGCTCTGGATGGGCAAAGTAGGACTCCATCAGACGGCCCCAGCGGTCTCGCTCGCTCTTGGCCACTTTTGCATAACCATAGCCGGGCAAATCCACCAGATAAAAGGCATCATCAATCTTAAAGTAGTTGATGTGGATGGTTTTGCCGGGAGAAGCACCCACGCGAGCAAAATTTTTCCGGTTGAGCAAGCGGTTGATCACCGAGGACTTGCCCACGTTGGAACGTCCGGCGAAGGCTACCTGAGGCAGCTGGTCCTTGAGGAAGCCTTTGGCGGAAGCGGCGGAGAGGATAAACTCCGCTTTTTGTAAATTAACAGACATAGGTATCCTCCTTTACTGTCGCAGGCTGGGTACCTTATGCCGCTCGCAGCTGGGCAGCGGTGCGGGCTCCTGCTTTGGTGCGGAGTCGTTCTCGGTCTTTTCCTCCAAGTTCTGGGGTTTATTCAGCGCATAAGACAGCACCTGCTCCGCTCGCTCCACCAGTACAAAGTTCAGCGCATTCCGAACCGTCTGGTCGATTTCCTCCAGGTCCTTGCCGTTGTCCGCAGGGATAATGACCGTCTTGATGCCGTTGCGGAAGGCCGCCATTGTTTTCTCACGCAGGCCGCCGATGGGCAGCACACGGCCCCGCAGGGTCACCTCGCCCGTCATGGCGATACCACGACGCACCGGCACGTTGGTCAGTGCGGAGGTGATTGCGGTGGTAATCGCAATCCCGGCAGACGGGCCATCCTTAGGCACTGCGCCCTCTGGGAAGTGGATATGGATGTCTTTATCTTTATAGAAATCGCCGGGGATGTGCAGCTGTTCCGCATGGCTGCGGATGAAGCTGAGGGCCGCGTGGGCAGACTCCTTCATCACATCGCCCAGGTTACCGGTGGGTTCCACCTTGCCGGTGCCGGGGACCACGTTGACCTCCACCTCCAGCAATTCACCGCCCACAGAGGTCCAGGCAAGGCCGTTGACCACGCCCACACGCTCCTCCAGAGCCTGTCGTTCCGGGTAATACTTGGGGGCGCCCAAGTACTCCTGTAGGTTTTTCTCTGTAAGGCGAATTTGCTTTCGATCCTCTGATACCACTTTCATTGCAGCCTTTCGGCATACAGCCCCCAGCGTCCGTTCCAGCGTACGGACACCCGATTCCCGCGTATAGGCGGAGATGATGCTGCGGATGGCGTCATCCGAGATGCGCAGTTGATTTCCGGTCAGACCGTGGCGCTTCAGCTCCTTAGGCAGTAGGTGCCGCTTGGCGATCTGCAGCTTTTCCTCATCGGTATAGCTGGGAAGCTCAATCACCTCCATACGGTCCAGCAGGGGTCTCGGAATCGTATCCAGCGTGTTTGCAGTGGTCACAAACAGCACATCGGATAAGTCGAAGGGCAGCTCCAGGAAGTTATCGCGGAAGGTAGCGTTCTGCTCCACATCCAGCACCTCCAGCAGAGCGGCGGCAGGGTCTCCCCTGTGGTCACTGCCCAGCTTGTCGATCTCATCCAGAAGCATCAGCGGATTACAGCTTCCGGACTGACTGATGGCATTGATAATGCGGCCGGGCATCGCGCCCACATAGGTCTTTCGATGCCCCCGGATCTCGGCCTCATCACTGACACCACCCAGAGAAAGGCGGGCCAGCTTTCGATTCATGGCGCTGGCTACAGACATGGCCACAGAGGTCTTGCCCACACCGGGAGGGCCGACCAGGCAGAGCACCTGTCCTTTTAGCTCCGGCGCCAGCTGCTTGACGGCCACGAACTCCAGAATACGCTCTTTGACCTTTTCAAGGCCGTAATGCTCCTGATCCAAGGTCTTGCGGACGGCGGATACGCTGACCCGCTCCTTGGTCGTCTTGCCCCAGGGCAGCTCCAGACACACATCCAGATAGTTGCGCTGCACGGTGGCCTCGGAGGAGCCGAACGGCTGCTTTGCAAGGCGGTTCAGCTCCTTGGTCAGCTTTTCGCGAACCTCATCGGGTAGTGTGGCGGCGGAAATTTTCTTGCGGTACTCCTCAATTTCATCGGAGCCGTCGTCCTCGCCCAGCTCGCTCTGGATGGCCTTCATCTGCTCACGCAGGTAGTAGTCCCGCTGCTGGCCGTTCATCTGTTCCTTGGCTTTCTCCTGGATGCCCGCATCCAGCTCCAGAATCTCCACCTCCCGCTTCAGCAGTCGATGCAGCTTCTCAAGGCGGCGCACGGGGTGCAGTTCCTCCAGGATCGTCTGTTTGTCCGCATTCCGCATGGGAATGTTCTGCGCAATATAATCGGCAATATAGCCGGGATCATCGCTGGACAGCACATTGACCAGGTGATCGGAAGGCAGCTTCTGATTCAGCTCTCCATAGCTCTGGAACAGATCGTACGTGGAACGAATCAATGCCTCCTGCTTTGGGGTAACCTTCTCAGGGGCCTCTTGCTTGGGGATTTCCTGGATCTCAGCCTCAAGGAAGGGCTCCGTCCGCAGCAGCTGGAGCATACGGCCTCTGGCTTGGCCCTCCACCATGACCCGAATGTTATCGCCGGGCATCCGCAGAATCTGACGGATGTTGGCAATGGTGCCAACCGTGTAGAGGTCCTTCTGCTCCGGCTCCTCCACATTCAGCTGCTTCTGTCCCACCAGAAAAACAGGAGTTCCAGCCGTCATGGCCTCTTCCAGTGCCTTGATCGAGATGGTGCGGCCCACCTCAAAGTGAATCAGCACACTGGGAAATACCGTCAGCCCACGAAGCGCAATGGTGGGCATAGTGGAGGTATGAAGCATATCCCATTCCTGACTCATAGATATCACTTCCTCTCAAGGGAAATTATCGGAAGCGCCCTGAATGCCCGCCGTTGGGGCACCGCAGGGCGCTTGATGCTAAACTAAATTCACTCAGCCGGCACTGCCGCCAGCCATCTCAGCGCCGCCCCGCTCCGAGTACAGCGCAGCCTTGCCCAGACGCGGGCGCTCGGTGCGCTCGGGGTCGTGGGTAAGCTCTGGGGCTGCACCAGCCGTCACGCAGTCGGCGGTGATGGTCACCTTCACGATGGTGGGGTCAGAGGGGACATCGTACATGATCTTGGTCATGACCTCCTCCAGCACAGCACGCAGTCCACGGGCACCGATGCCGCGCTCCACAGCCTTGTTCGCCACGGCTTCCAGCGCTTCATCGGTAAAGTTCAGCTCCACCTCATCATACTCCAACAGCTTCTCGTACTGCTTGACCAGGGCGTTCTTGGGTTCGGTCAGAATCTTGACCATCTGGTCGGGACCCAGGGACTCCAAGGTGGTAATCATGGGCAGACGACCTACCAGCTCAGGGATAATGCCGAACTTCAGCAGGTCCTGCGGCTGGATCTCGGCCATCAGCTGGCCAACATCCCGCTTCTGCTTGCTCTGGATCTCTGCGCCGAAGCCCATGGTGCGCTTATCCAGACGGCTCTCGATAATCTTATCAACGCCGTCAAACGCACCACCGCAGATGAACAGGATGTTCTTGGTGTTGATCTGAATAAACTCCTGGTGCGGATGTTTTCTTCCTCCCTGAGGAGGCACGTTGGCGACCGTACCTTCCAGGATTTTCAGCAGTGCCTGCTGTACACCTTCCCCGGACACATCACGGGTAATGGAGGTGTTCTCACTCTTACGGGCGATTTTGTCCATCTCGTCGATGTAAATGATGCCCCGCTCCGCCAGGTCGATGTCATAGTCGGCAGCCTGGATCAGGCGCAGAAGGATATTCTCCACGTCATCGCCTACGTAACCGGCCTCTGTCAGCGTGGTGGCGTCTGCAATTGCGAAGGGCACCTTCAGTACACGGGCCAGGGTCTGGGCAAAGAGGGTCTTGCCGCAGCCAGTGGGACCCATGAGCAGGATGTTGCTCTTCTGCATCTCCACTTCCTCGGCACCGCCGAAGTAGATGCGCTTATAATGGTTGTAAACAGCCACAGACAGGGCCACCTTAGCCTTCTCCTGGCCGATGATATACTGATCCAGAACAGCGCGAATTTCCTGTGGGGTGGGAATCACATCAGGAATATCACTGACGGTCTTATCCTCCCGCAGCATAGTTTCGTTGCCCAGAATCTCGTTGCACAGCTGAACACACTCATTACAGATGTAGATATTGGGCCCTGCAATGATGCGCTGCACCTGATCCTGGTGCTTACCGCAGAACGAGCAGCGGACATTTCTGTTATCGTCGTTTCTAGCCATGGATACACCTCATACTTGGATTCAAAGCGGCGCGCAGGCAGAACGGTTCCGCCTGCGTTGGCCGCTAAAATTACCGCTTTTCGATGACCTTGTCAATGAGACCGTACTCCATGGCCTCTTGGGCAGTCATAAAGTTGTCACGCTCGCAGTCGGCGGTGACAACATCCACGGGCTTGCCAGTGTTCTCGGACAGGATGCGGTTCATCCGGGTCTTGACCACCTCCAGCCGCTTCAGGTGAAGGGCCATATCGGTGATCTGGCCCTGGGTGCCGGCAGAGGGCTGGTGAATCATAATCTCAGCGTTGGGCAGCGCATAACGCTTGCCCTTGGCCCCGGAGGACAGCAGAAAAGCGCCCATAGAGGCAGCCAGTCCAATACAAATGGTAGAGACATCGCACTTAATATACTGCATGGTGTCGTAGATTGCCATACCGGCCGTAACAGAGCCGCCGGGACTATTGATGTAGAACTGGATGTCTTTATCCGGGTCCTGAGCCTCCAGGTAAAGCAGCTGCGCTACAACCAGAGATGCGGTGGTGTCGTTGACCTCTTCAGACAGCATAATAATGCGGTCGTTGAGCAGGCGGGAAAAAATGTCATAGGAGCGCTCACCACGATTGGTCTGCTCCACTACATAAGGTACTAAACTCATAATAATACTCCTTTTTTTGAACGGTGATACCAAAGTATACCCGTCCTCCCGGAAAACAATTCCTCCCGGTCACCAAGGATTTCGACCTTTTCTGCCGGACTCTACGTTACATACACATATTGATAACGCCCGGAGCAGGCCAGCCGCTCCGGACGCATCAATTTTGAATAAAGGATTATTCAGCCTCGGTCTCGGCCTCGGCCTCGTCAGCCTTCTTGGTGGTCTTTTTGGTGGTCTTCTTCTTGGTCTTGGTGGCCTTAGCCTCGGAAACCAGCAGCTCGTGGGCCTTCTTCTGCAGCAGGCTCTTCTTCAGGCCCTCAACCTGGACGGCCATCTTGACCTGGTCCAGCTCGATCTTGTACAGATCGGCCAGCTCCTGGTAAGCAGCCTCGTAGTCCTCCTCAGAGATCTCGAAGCCCTCAGCCTCCGCGATTGCGTTCAGAGCCAGCTCCTCCTGCAGACGGCGGACAGCGGCAGGCTTGATGGAGGTACGCATCATATCCATATTCATGCCCAGCACCTTGCTGTAGTCGTCCATGGAGATGCCCTGCTGCTGCAGACGCATACCGAACTCGTCCAGCTGGCGGTCCGTCTCAGCCTCGACCATACCGTCGGGGATCTCGCACTCCATGCCCTCGATAACCTGATCCATCAGAGAACGCTCAAACTCGCTCTGGGCCTCAGCCTTCTTGCGCTCCAGCAGCTTCTCCTCCAGGTCCTTGCGGAACTCCTCCAGCGTATCGAACTCAGACACGTCCTTGGCAAACTCATCGTCCACCTCGGGAGCCTGAGACTCCTTGACTTCGTTGACCTTCACGTGGAATACAACCGCCTTGCCGGCCAGATCGGGGTGATACTCCTCAGGGAAGGTGATGTCCAGATCCTTCTCCTCGCCAGCCTTCACACCGACAAGCTGCTCCTCAAAACCGGGAACGAAGGAACCGGAGCCCAGCTTCAGGTCGTAGTTCTCACCCTTGCCGCCCTCGAAGGCCACGCCATTGTCGAAGCCCTCAAAGTCGATGACAACGGTGTCACCCTTCTTGGCTTTGCGCTTGACGCTGACCAGACGGGTAGCACGGTCGATGAAGGGCTTCATCTCGGCGTCCACGTCCTTAGCGGTCACCTTGGGCTCCTCGCGATAAGCGGAGATTCCCTTATAGGCACCCAGCTTCACCTCGGGGCGAACGGGAACCAGAGCGGTGAACACCAGGCCCTCCTTGCCAACGCTGACGATGTCCATCTTGGGGTAGCCAACGCTGTCCAGCTTCTGCTCAGCAACGGCCTCGTCATAAGCGGCGGGGTACACGTCGTTGATCGCATCCTCATAGAACACGCCGGTGCCGTACATGTTCTCAACGATCTTGCGGGGGGCCTTGCCCTTGCGGAAACCGGGAACATTGATCTTGGTGCGGTTCTTCAGATAAGCCTTCTGAACGGCAGCCTCAAACTCTTCGGCGGAGACCTCGATGGTCAGCTCCACCGTGCTCTTTTCTTTCTTCTCAACACTGGTGACCTTCATATGTCAATTTCCTCCTGTCAGCGCTTTACTGCCGGATAGACAAGGCAGGAAGTGCGCTTTTATACTTTCGCCACGATATTTTACCAGAAAACTTCTCATTTGACCAGACCAATTTTCAGAATTTTTCAGAAATTTTTGTCAATCCAGAATTTTTTCCGGGCGAAATCCTAAATAGTCGGCTGAAATCAGTCTGTACTCCACGCTTCCCCGTCTGCCCGACACCGCATTTTTATGGCTTCCGCCATGCAGATGGCCGTAGCAGCAGCAGGTCACATGGTACCGCTCCAGCAGATTGATAATTTCTTCACAGCGGTAGCCCCGGTAGATGGGCGGATAGTGCAGGAAACAGTATTTCTCGCACTCCCCCGCTGCCTTCAGAGAGGTCTCCAACCGAATCAATTCCCGGTTGAAAATCTTTGCACTGTGCTCTCCCCTGTCCACCTCATAGAACCAGCCACGGGTCCCGCACAGGGCAATGTCCCCATAGAACTTGCAGTTATTATGAAGCAGATCAAAGGTGTCAAAGCCGTTTTCCTCAAAAAACTTCCGCATTTTGGCCGCCGTGGTCCACCAGTAATCGTGGTTTCCCTTCATCAGCAGCTTCCGTCCGGGCAGTGCATTCAAGAAAGCCAGATCCTCCTTGGCCTCCTCCAGACTCATACCCCAGGAAAGATCGCCGCAGAGCACGACGGTATCCTCGGGTTTTACCTCCTCAAACCCTTGCATCAGCTTGTCCACATAGCCGATCCAGCCGCCGCCGAACACGTCCATGGGCTTATTGCTGTGCAGGGAAAGGTGCGTATCTCCAATGGCGTACAGAGCCATACGTTACCCCAGCATGGAGCGCACCGCGTCTACCATGTTCTCTTTATTCACCGACTGGGTGAAGCGCACCTGCTTATCACGCAGGCCCGCCAGAGGTGCGGGAGCAGGAATCCCGGTTTTCGCGGTGAGCTGGTCAAGGGCATCCAGACCCTCGGCAACCGTTTTCTCCCCCAGAGCCTCCAGAACGCTGCTGGAGAATTTGAAGGGGCTGGCGGTGGAAACCACCAGACAAGCAGTCTCATCCTTCGTCTCGCTGCGGTACTGCTCCAGGGCAGAGAAGGCAACGGCGGTATGAGGATCAATCAGATACTGGTATTCCTTGTAGACGCGGTCGATGACACGGCGTGTCTCATCATCGTCACAGCAGTAGCCGGCAAAATGCTTCTGCAGTTTTTCCAGCGCTCTGCCGGAAACCCGATAGCTGCCAGTGGCATTGAGCTGGTCCATGTACCCCTTCACTTCCTCCACATCCTTGGTCAGCGTCAGCAGAAGCCGCTCCAGATTGGAGGAGATCAAAATATCCATCGAGGGTGAGATCGTATTAAAGAAGGTACGGTTCCGGTCGTAGTGTCCGGTACGGATAAAGTCCGTGAGGACATTATTGCTGTTAGAAGCGCAGATCAGCTTTTCAATGGGCACACCCATCTCTCTGGCATAAGAGGCCGCCAGGATATTGCCGAAGTTCCCGGTGGGTACACAGACATTGATGGCCTGGCCGGGCTGGACCTTGCCGTCCCGCAGCAGGTCACAGTAGGCCGACACATAGTAGACAATCTGAGGCAGCACGCGTCCCCAGTTGATGGAGTTGGCGGAGGAGAAGAAATAGCCCTTACCGGCCAATTCCTCCCGAAGTGCCTCGTCAGAGAACAGGCGCTTCACGCCGGTCTGTGCATCGTCGAAATTACCGTGAACGGCGCACACGCCGACATTGGCGCCCTCCTGCGTGACCATCTGCAGTTCCTGGACCTGGGATACGCCGTCCTTGGGGTAGAACACCAGGATCTTGGTGCGGTCCACATCCCGGAACCCTTCCAGCGCACCCTTTCCGGTATCGCCGGAGGTGGCCACCAGGATACAGGCCGTCTTTTGCTCCTCGGTCTTTACCAGGGAGGCGGACAGCAGGTGGGGCAGCATCTGCAAGGCCATATCCTTGAACGCACAGGTGGGACCATGCCACAGCTCCAGACAGTGGATGTCATCCGTCACCGTGCGGACAGGGGCTACAGCCGGAGTGTCAAACTTGTCCGGGCCATAGGCCGCGTTGGCAAAGCTCGTCAGTTCCTTTACTGTAAATTCTTCCAGAAACTGCTTCATCACATAAACAGCTCTCTGCTGGTAAGCCATAGCCGCCAGTTCCTCTATGGCATTTCCAGGCAGCTTCGGGATGTAGTAGGGGGTCAGCAGGCCGCCATCTCTGGAGAGGCCCTGAACAATGGCCTCAGAGGCAGAACACTGCACACACATATCTCTGGTACTGATGTACTGCATGAAAATCCTTCCGATCTGTTTGGATTTACGGACACGGTAAGGAAAGGACCTTTTACGTGCCATTCAAGGCGTATTGACGGGACTTTTACACGCCCCGAAGAATACACCTTAGTAATTTATTATGCCAGTTTTCGTTCAAAAGGTCAAGGCGTCCGGCAAAATTCACTCGGTCTTAAAATGCGTTTTTGTGCCAGATCATGTCAGGTTTTGCTGTATCTGTCCCCTGCGGGGCATAGATCTCCACTACATCGAAGCGCGGCTGGAGCTGTGTGGGGGTCTGGGCCAGGTATAATTCCGCCGTGGTCCGCAGCCGCTTCTGCTTCCGATGGTCTACAAATTCCCCCGCCCGACCGTAAGAATCCGTCCGCCGGAGCTTCACCTCTACAAAGGCAAGAAAGCCTCTGTCCTCCACAATCAGATCGATCTCACCAAAGCGGCAGGACCAACCGGAGGCCAGTATTTTGCAGTGCTGCTTCCGCAGATAATCCGCCGCCATGGCCTCCCCCCATCGGCCAAGCAGCCTGCTTCTCTCTCCGCTCATTTCGTTTTCAAAAAAGTCAGGCGATGGATGGGACTGGGGCCGTACTGGGCCAGGGCCTCATAATGTGCTTTGGTCCCATACCCCTTATGCTTCTCAAAATGGTACTGCGGGTAGCGCTCTGCCATCTCCATCATAAAATGGTCACGGCTCACCTTAGCCAGAATCGAAGCCGCTGCAATAGACGCCGACAAGCTATCTCCCTTTACAATACATTCATGGTCAGTGGTAATGCTTGCGGTGCGCCCACGGTCCCGGTTCCCATCAATCAGAGCATAGTCTGAAGTGGTGTGCAAACGGTCAATTGCCATCTGCATGGCCTTCATTCTGGCACTGAGGATGTCGGTGGCATCAATTTCTTTCTCGTCTACCCAAGCCACAGCCCACTCCACCGCTTTTTCCTTTATAATAGGAAAAAGTGCTTCTCGTTTCCGTTCGGACAGCTTCTTGGAGTCGTTCAGGCCGGGGATTTCCACTCCGAACGGCAGCACAACCGCGGCGGCATAAACCGGTCCGGCCAGTGGTCCGGCGCCCGCCTCGTCACATCCACAAATTACAGCGTGTCCTTTTTCCCGGGCAGCCTGCTCATAATTCCAGAATTCCATTTCCGTTCTCTCCTGCCCGATCAGCCTTCCGGCACTTCAAGTGTAAAGCGGCCGAGCTTGCCACCTCTGAACTCATCCAGCAGCACCCGTGCCATACGCTCGGTATCAAATTCACCGCCGGAGATACGCATACCGCGCCTTTCGGCACAGAGCTCCAACAGACGATACCCATAGGCAACGTCGTTTTCTTCTTCCTCTCGCTGGGGGACCTCCGTGAGCTTATAGTTCATCAGGGCCGCTGGGTAGCGGTTCGCCAGCAGGGTCATCAGGTGACAGGCCAGTGTCTCCACATCCATGATGTCGTCCTTCACCGCGCCGGTGAAGGCCAGGTGCAGGCCGGTGGTCTCATCCTCAAACTTAGGCCACAGGATACCGGCGGTATCCATCAGGTCCAGAGACTGATCCACGTTGACCCACTGTTTGCCGCGGGTGACGCCGGGGCGGTCACTGGTCTTAGCAGACTTCTTTTTGGCAACCTTGTTGATAAAGGTCGATTTACCCACGTTTGGCACGCCCACTATCATGGCGCGGACAGGCCGGCCTACCTGTCCCTTCTCTCTCCACTTCGCGATCTGGTCCTTCAGCACGCCCTGGGCAACCGCGGAAAACTGATTGATTCCCCTGCCCGTCTTGGCGTCCGTCTCCAGGACAGACCAGCCCTTAGCTCTGAAGTGGTCCCCCCAGGCACGGTTCTGCTTTGGGTCGGCCTGGTCGGCCCGGTTCAGTACAATCAGCCGGGGCTTGTCGGCGCAGATGCTGTCAATGTCCGGGTTGCGGCTGGAGACCGGGATACGGGCATCGAGGATCTCCACCACAATGTCTACATATTTCAAGTCGGCCTCGATCTGCCGTCTGGTTTTGGTCATATGACCGGGATACCACTGGATATTCACGGTTTTTCCTCCTTTTACCTATAAGCTGTCTGGCATACGAAAAAAGGAGCGGTAAAACCGCTCCTTTTCTGTGGATTACAGGGCCTCCTTGACCTTGGCTGCCTTGCCCACGCGGTCGCGCAGGTAGTACAGCTTGGCGCGGCGAACCTTACCATGACGAACAACCTCGACAGAGTCGATGGTGGGGGCGTGGATCGGGAACACCTTCTCCACACCGACGCCGTAGGACATACGACGAACGGTGAAGGTCTCCTCAATGCCGCCGTGCTTCTTGGCAATGACGGTACCCTCGAAAACCTGGATACGCTCACGGTTGCCTTCCTTAACCTTCAGGTGCACGCGAACGGTGTCGCCGACCAGAACGGCAGGGGCCTCAGCCTTCTTGTACTTCTCGGTAAAAGCCTGCATCAAATCCATTTTATTTTCCTCCTGTTATATAGGTGTTCATACGGCTGTATGGGTCTCATTTCTCTGAAAGACCGCCGCAGAGGACCACCCGTTTTCAGACCCTGGAATTATATCACAGTTTTCTTCTGCTTGCAACCATTTATTTGATTTTTTGTGCGGTAAACTCAAAATCCCTGGTAAACCTCCCGGTGGGTCTGGGATATCAGCACCTCCACGTCCGGGAAAGCGGCAGAAAGCTTCTCTGCCAGCATATGGCACACCACATGCTCGGTGGCATAGTGGCCCGCATCCATCAGCGTAATGCCCAAGCCACGCGCCTCCAGATACTGGTCGTACTTCACGTCAGCGGTAACGAAGGTGTCACAGCCCGCCGCCACCGCGTCAGCCAGCATAGAGCCGCAGGAGCCGCCGCCCACTGCCACCTTTTCCACGTGCCTGCCTCCATCTTCACAGCGGACAGAGGCGGCATGGAGCCGCTCCTTGACATACTGTGCATACTGCGCTGCGTTCATCCCGCTCTGATGTACCAGTCCAACCCGCCCAATGCCATAAGGATTCCCGTTTTCATCCACCCCATCCGGGTGGAGCTGCCCGATCTGAGTGAGGCCGAGGACATGGGCCAGACAGTCGTTGACGCCCTCCCGGACTGCGTCCAGGTTGGTGTGGGCACAGATCGCACCGATTTTTGCTTCCGTCAGTGCCAGCAGGATGCGGCCGGTGACCGTCTCATCCGTAATGGCGCGTGCGGGGTGAAAAATCACCGGATGGTGGGACACGATAAGCTGGCAGCCCAGCTTTTGAGCCTCCTCAACCACAGGTTCCGTCACGTCCAATGCTACCATGATACGTGAGACGGCGGAATCGGTTCGGCCAACCAGAAACCCGGCATTATCAAAATCCATTTGCAGATGAAACGGGGCCAATTGGTCCATGTATCTGTAAACATCGCCGATCACTGCCATGTTTCCCACTCCTTTTTCATATCCACAAGACCGGTTCGGACCTGCTCCAGGGCCACGCGGCGCTGTACCGCCTGCTCCTGTTTGGACAAAGCCAGCCCGTTCAAGGCTGTGTCCGTCTTGCGAATCCAGCGATCCAGCCAGAGGCCGCGCAGCGCATCCCTGGTATTCCTCCCTGCCAACCGCTCGGCAGGGCTCAGGGCAGGCATCTCCCCTGCTCCCACCAGAAAAGCGGTGTAGATGGTATCCCCCTCCTGTGCCAGCCGCTCTTCCCGGATCTCGTACCCGTTGGACATGAGCCACTCACGCAGCTCTGCCATAGTGGACATGGGCTGGAGCACCAGCGGTACGTTCCGCTCTCTGGTCCAGGGTGCAGCCTTCAAAATGTCCCGGATGGTCTCGCCGCCCATACCGGCGATGACCACCGCGTCCACCTGGTCGGCAGAGATGCCCTTCAATCCATCACACAGGCAGAAGGAGATCTTCTCCGCTAACTCATACTCCTCCGCCGTCAGCCTGGCCCGCGACAGAGGGCCGGGACGCAGATCTGCCGCCACGGCCGCAGAGATTTTCCCCTCCAAAAGCAGAGCGGCAGGCAGATATGCATGGTCCGTTCCCACGTCGGCCAGACGGCTACCGCAAGGCACCAGATCCGCCACCATACGAAGGCGTGGTGACAGCTCGATTACTTTATTCATAGTCTCTTCCTCTCTTTCGGGCTCGTCGTAACTGCCGCAAAAAAAGAAGAGGCAGATTGCTCCGCCTCTGCTTTTCTTATTACTGCTCGCCGTTGGCGATCATGGCATTGACGCGCTCCAGAAGGGCATCCACATCGAAGCCGTGGACCATGCAGGCCTGCTCCACGGTCTCGCCGCGGGAGGAGGGGCAGCCCAGACAGTGCATGCCGATGCTGTAAAACAGGGGGGCAGTCTCGGGGGCAATGGTCAGAATATCGCCAATGATCGTATCCTTGGTAATGGTCATGATAAATTCCTCCATAATCTTTGATATGGGCTTAGTATATCCCATTTTCTGTCGAAATTCAATGGGAAAATTTCCGAAATCACGCTTGCTATTTCATTTCATTGCAAAAAGTGAATAAAAAAGGACGCCCTTCGGGCGCCCTTTTTTCTGGCTGAAATTAGCCGCGCTCCTCGCGCATCTTGGCGAAGCAGTCGCTGCAGTACACAGGACGATCGGACTTGGGCTCGAAAGGAACCTTAGCCTCACGGCCGCAGGCAGCGCAGGTGGCGGTGAAATACTCACGGGGGCCACGAGCAGCGTTCTTGCGGGCGTCACGGCAGGCCTTGCAGCGCTGGGGCTCGTTCTGGAAGCCGCGCTCGGCATAGAACTCCTGCTCACCAGCGGTGAAGGTGAACTCCTGACCACACTCTTTACAAACCAGAATCTTGTCTTCGTACATAGGACTTTCCCTCTCTTTGACTGTTGCCCGGAAAAACACCGGGCGGACTAATATTTGCGATCAGCTCTCGCTGATGGCGCCGGATGAAAACTGTCGGGCTACCTTGCGTCGAATCCGCTGGATCGCATTATCCACCGTTTTCTGGGGGCGTCCCAACTGCCTTGCGATTTCTCCACAGGAGAGACCGTTTAAATAAGGCGGTAAAATTTGCGCTTCGAGCTCAGACAACTGGCCCTTCAGAGCGTCTAATCGCTCTTTCAGTTCCTCCCTGTCGATGATGACGTCCTCCGGGCTCTCGACGCTGGAAAACAGGTGCGCGTTGGTTCCATCAAAAAGAGGGGGTTCAAAAGAGACACTGTGGTTTAGTGGTGCGTGCTTTCCGCCCTGCGCTGCACGGACAGCCGTAATCAGACGACTGCGGATACAAACACCTGCATAGGTGCAAAACGCCGCGTCCCGCTCCGGGTCAAATCGCCGGATGGCGGTGAGCAGACCAAGCATACCCTCCTGGATCAGATCCTCGCTGTCCCCTCCTGCCAAAAACAGCGGGCGGGCGCAGGCGCGAACCAGTTGTCCATAGCGTGCGACCAATTCGGTCTCCGCTTGGGGATCGCCGTCTGCCGCTGCGCGGCAAAGCGCTTCATCGGTAAGGTCAGAAAATCGATTTGATTCTGTGGCACACTTATACCTATTGGACATGGTAAACAAAAAACACGGATTTGTCAAGCGTTTAATGAAATAATTTTTCCTATATTCGCCTGACACGCCCTTTTCTCCTAAAAAGTTTTTTCATTCGATGCGTTGCATCGTTTTCTGCGGGTTTTTCAGAACGAAAGCTGTTCCAGCTCTGTCTCCCCGGCAGGAACGCTGTAGCCCAAATACTGATAGGCTTTCGGGGTCACACAGCGGCCTCTGGGCGTGCGTGTGAGAAAGCCCAGCTGCATCAGGTAGGGTTCGTATACATCCTCCAGGGTCACGGACTCCTCGTTGATGGTGGCCGCCAGAGTCTCCAGGCCGACAGGCCCGCCCCGGTAATTTTCGATGATGCTGCGGAGCATACGGTGGTCGATGGCGTCAAGGCCAAGCTGGTCGATCTCCAGGGCGGTCAGCGCCTCGTTGGCCACCGTCTGGGTGATGACACCTCCGGCACGGACCTGAGCAAAATCCCGGACCCGTCGGAGCATACGGTTGGCGATACGCGGGGTGCCGCGGCTGCGGCGTGCGATCTCCATCGCGCCCTCCGGCTCGATGGGCACCTCCAGAATACCGGCCGAACGGGTCACGATCAGGGCCAGCTCTTCAGGGCTGTAGAGCTCCAGACGCAGGGTGACTCCGAAGCGGTCACGGAGCGGGGCAGACAGCTGCCCGGCCCGGGTGGTGGCCCCGATGAGGGTGAATTTAGGCAGGTCCAGACGAACCGAGTTGGCGGAGGGACCCTTGCCGATGATAATATCAATGGCGTAGTCCTCCATAGCTGGGTACAGAATTTCCTCCACCGCTCGATTCAGGCGGTGGATCTCATCCACAAAGAGGATGTCGTTCTCCCCCAGGTTGGTCAGCAGAGCCGCCAGATCGCCCGCTTTCTCAATGGCAGGGCCGGAGGTAATGCGGACATTGACCCCCATCTCGTTGGCGATGATGCCGCTTAGGGTAGTTTTGCCCAGACCGGGGGGGCCGTGGAGCAGAACGTGATCAAGCGGCTCGCCGCGCATTTTTGCAGCCTGGATAAAGACCTCCAGATTGCTCTTGGCCTTCTCCTGGCCTATATACTCCCGCAGGGTCTTGGGGCGGAGGCTGAACTCCCCCTCGTCCTCACGGGTCAGGGATGTTGTAACCAGTGGGGTGTCCTCTTCAATGTCAAGTTCGCGGTTGGAAAAATCGATGGACAAAGACTCACTTCCTGTCTATGGTGTTCAGATTGATTAGCCGGGGAGACTGTTCACCAGCTCGCGGATGGTGTCCAGGAACGCCTCCTCGCCCCAGGTGTTGACCTTGAACAACAGCGCCTGGCTGCCGCCGGCGGTAATGGCAGAGAGAAACAGTTCCTCTCCCCTGCCCACTAAAGTCATGTTGAGACTGACGCGGTTTCCGCCCATGTAGCTGTATCGTTCATAGACTCGGACGGCACAGCGAAGATCACCGTGCTCGTAGTCGCTGCCTTCCTCATAGCTGGCGGTGGCGCTTCCGTTCATCACACCGTCATGAAGTTTATCCAGAACTTCGTCAAAATCGCCGTAGATTGTACGTTCCAGCTTGGCCATAGCAATTACCCCTTCATCATTTTCTTCAAGGCGGCCTTAATGATCTCCTCCAATGTCATGGTGGTCAGATCCATTCCCTTTAAGGCCAGGTTGATTTCGCTCTGAGAGTAGCCCAGCACGGCCAATGCGGCGCTGGATTCGGACCGCTTGTTTTCCGGGATTACCGCGGAACCGGTGCCGGCATAGCTCTCCCCGCCGATGGCGGCGCCCTGTTCCTTGGCCAGCTTATCCTTCAGCTCCAGGATGACCCGCTGGGCAATTTTCTTGCCGATACCGGGTGCCACCGTGAGCGCCTTGGTATCCCCCGTGATGATGGCCAGAGCCAGATTGGCAGGCGTACTGGAGGACAGGATGCTGATTGCGGCCCTTGGACCTACGCCGGAGACGGAGATGAGCAGTTCAAAGAGATTTAGCTCCTCCTGACTTGCAAATCCATACAGCTCCATGGCGTCCTCTCGGACATGGAGATGCGTAAAGAGCTTTCCCTTCTCCCCCACATGGAGGGCGGCCTGGGTGAAGCTGGTGGTGCGGCAGGCATAGCCCACGCCCCCGCAGTCGATGACGGCCAGATTGGGACCGATGTGGGCCACCTGCCCGGAGAGATAGTAAAACATAGCTGAAACCCTTTCACTGTGGGGAATCCGTGATTCCCTCATCTTGTATCATATTTGTTGGGATCAAAAATTCGATCCGTATTGAGCGGCGAGGTGGCCGCGCGGCCATGGCAGATCGCCAGTGCCAGCGCATCGGCTGCGTCATCCGGGCGCGGAATCTGCTTCATGCCAAGCAGCCGCTGGGTCATTAGCATAACCTGCTTTTTCTCGGCGGCTCCGTACCCCACCACGGCCTGCTTCACCTGCATAGGGGTGTACTCAAAGACAGGAACCCCCAGCTTCTCGGCGGCCAGCAGGATCACGCCGCGGCCGTGGGCCACAGCGATACCGGTGGTAATATTTTTGCTGAAGAAAAGCTCCTCCACCGCCATTTCGTCCGGGTGGAACTGTCGGATCAGCTCCTCCATGTCGTTGAAGATCTGAAGCAGCCGACTGGATAGGGGGATTCCCGGAGGGGTTGTAATGACGCCGTACTCTACCAGCGTGTTTTTCTGCCGCTCCACCCGGACCAAGCCGAACCCAATGGTGGCCACTCCGGGGTCGATTCCCAGTATGAGCATAGTCTCCTCCACACGTGCAGGCTAGATAACCAGATTATAGCATAATTTTCTTCCGTTTGGAACAGAAAAAAAGGGCGGCCGTACGCCGCCCTTTTTAAGCTTAAAATCAGTTGCTCTTTCGGTTGCCCAGGAATCGAAGCAGATACACAAACAGATTCAGAAAATCCAAATACAGATTGAGGGCCGAAAAAACAGAGGCTTTCTCCAGCATATCCGGGTATCCGCTGTAGTAGAAATAGAAACTGCGAATTTTCTGGGTATCATAAGCAGTATAGCCCAAAAAGACTGCAATGCCAATGACACTTACAATGCGATCCAGGGCGTTGAGGCCCGGAATAAAGAGCGACAGGATGGAGTACCCAACCAAAAAAATCAAACCGCTGAACAAAATAGGCCGCAGGCTCGACAGATCTGTATGGGTAAAATGGCCATAGGCAGCCAGCACACCGAAGTAGAGTGCGGTGGCCAGGAACGTCCAGATCACGCTCATCAGATCGAAGATCAGCAGATAGACGGACATGGTCAGTCCAAACAGCACCGAAAACGCGATAAAGATTGCCTTTGCGCTGCCCACCGACATCCGCTCGATACGTGAGGTCATGGTGAAGGACAGCACCAGTGTGGCAATTAAGATCAGAATGTGTGCATGGACGACATAAAACACAAATCCAGACATCCAGCACACAATTACGGTGGCAAACGTGATCATCAGGCCCAACACCATCCAGAGAAAGGTCCTGCTGGTGTACTCACCTAGCGTCTCAACGCTCCGCTGGTTTTGGGCGCTCCGATCAAACTCATAGGGATCAAAGCTCATGGATCATACTCCTCTCATATCAATCAGATCCACTTTCTGCGGCGTGGATCGCTCCATATGATTTTACCCTTAGCTTATCAAAATTGCAATCTTTTTATGAGTCCGCTTCTCTCACTCAATCGCAACTGTCACCTGCCTGTTTCCATGAGTCAGTTGACCAGAGGTTACAAAATTTCCCATAAGCCGGTACTCGCCCACCGCGTCAGCCTAAAAGTCAAATTTCTGTAAGGCTTATTCCATTTACAATATTTGAATTTGAATGTTTTTTGTTTGAAACAAGAAGTTTTGGGCTTCCATCGTCCTCCCGTTCCAGCCCACTGGTTTCGGTCCGTTCCGCATTCTCCCAGGTTTCTATCACAGGTGGTCATTTCTTCACCTCCGTTTACTAGAAACACGCACAAAAAGGTGATTTGGTCAAAAAAATATCCGCCGCAGTTTCGCTGCGGCGGATATTTTTTGTATCACAGGCGGTTCCAACCTTTTTGACACACTGGAACACGTTTAAGTCTGCCCAAAAGGGTTCAAGCCATTTGGATTGAACGAGAAAACAACCCTAACGGCTTTTTCCCCGATTATCCTGCCAGCCGAGCCCTGCGCGCTGCCGGTTTATCGGCAGGTCAAACCGATCAGGGCATCTTCGACTCACTGCCGAAGGCCACATTATAGAAGTCGTTCTCCACGATCTTGGCCGTGCTGTCCAGCTTATAGCCGACCAGCTTTTTCATGGAGGAGACGTACTCCTCCTGCTCCTCCGGCGTCATCGTTACTCCGGGCGCAGGGGTGAAGGTCTGGGTGTATCGGTTATAGAAGCCCTTGTCCGACTTCCAACACCGGGAGGTAAAGATGACCATTCCCTCACTGTCAGAGAGAATATCGCGTCCGGCCAGCATACGGGAGTCATACTCCAGGCCAAGCAGGTTGGATACGGTGGGCAGGATATCCACCTGCCCGCAGACCTTGTCGATTACAATGGGTTCCTCAATGCTGGGGGACCACATAAATAGCGTGTTCTTGTAGACATCGAAGTCAATCTGCTTTTCGTCCAGGTGTTCCATTGCCTTGGAGCTGCCAAACGTCTTTCCAGTCAGCTCCTCCAAAGTGGCAATATCGAAATACGGGATATGATCCGCAGTCGCCACGATCAGGGTCTTATCCAGCTGACCGGCCTGCTGTAGTTTATCGATCAAAGTCTCAAGGGCCTTGTCCACTTCCATCGCAGTACCGATATAGTTCTGGGTCACCTCACTATAGGGCAGCGCGCGGATGGTGTCCAGATAAGGCTTGACTGCCCAGTTGGCGGAATACGGCATATGACCGCTGATGGTCATGTAGTAGACATGGAAGGGCGTGGTGCTGTGGATATAGTCATCCACACTCTGCTCCACCACATAGGAGTCCCGCTGAGGCCAGCAGGGCTTCCCCCCTCCTGTCATCTCCAGATCCAAGCCGGAACCGCCCTGATGCCAGTCATAGCCCAGGTTGGTGTGGGACGCCAGACGGCCATACATATCGCCGTTTCCGTGGTAGCCCATCACGTTATAGCCCTGCCGCTTCAGCTGCTGTGCCAGAGAGAAGTACGCATTGGTACCCAGCTCGCCGGTACGCTTCATCGTAATGGGGAATCCGTTGTTGGGATAGAGGCCCAGCAAGGTCTGGCACTCGCCGTTGGAGGTGCTGGTAAAGTGCAGCGGGGTATAGAAGTTATTGAACACAAAGCCCTCGTGGGAGAGCTTATAGAGGGTAGGCGTCAGCTGGGGATCAATGGCGTAGCCAGAAAAGCCTTCCAGACACAGCATAATCACATTGTACCCCTCGAACATTCCGGTGTACTCGTTCTTGTTGGTGGGAGTCACGCTGTTGAAGAAGTTGGCCAGCCACTTGATATCCTTGTTGGAGGTGCTCTCAGCCAGAGCTTCCAGGTCAATGTCCATGATGTTGGGCGAGGTATCAACAGCAGGCCCCGCGGTCTGGTTCGAGCCGTTCCCGGAGTTGTCCTCACCGGAGTTTCCGCTCAGGTCCCCGATGTTGGAGAAATCATCGTCTGTAATGCCCTTGGCCGGTACAATCTGGTGCTTAACATCCAGTCTGAGCATATTGAGCATACCCAGCTGGTCCACCTGATCGTCAATGTTGGTATTCATATGGTAGAGCATTTTGGGGGTCAGATCGCCCTTCCACGGCAGATGGATCACGCCCAAGCCCAGGACATGGAGCACCAGCGCAGCTGCCAGCGTCATGCCAGCAAGGCTCCGTTCATACGGTCTGAATCCCATATACCGCCTGCCGAAAATCAACAACAGAATAAACGGCAGCAGGAAAACCAAAATCAGCGGGATATGGCTCACGACCGTAGAAATGATTACGTCACTATAGTCGGTGAGCTTATTTTCGGCTGCCGTCCCAAGCGAGCTAAAGGGATAGTAGGACTGCAAAATAATCTTGGCGATGACTTCCACGATATAGATCAGGGAAATCAGGAATGTCAGTACCTTGCTCAGGACGCGGTTCACCCGTTCGCAAAATGGCAGCGTCAAGGCGGTCAGTACACAGCCGCCGGCCAGTCCAAACACAATGTAGACCGGCATATAAGCCAGGGGTGCGCCCATATAGATGTGCAGGACCAACTCCAGGTACACAAACAGCACCGGAAAAAACAGCAGTCTCGCAGCAATGCTGTCACCACTTCTCTTATAGGGGGTTCGTCTGCTGTGGTGGACACTTGGCGCTGTTCGTTTTCCTTGGTAAGAAGCAGATGGCATTTTATTTCCTCCAAATCAATTCATACGTTGTCTGCGAATTTGCTTTGACGCCCGGGATTATCCCAACATGGAAAACAGGTCCAGCTGGCTGGTTTCCGGCAGGTCCCCAAAGGCCCCCGCCTCCTTCAGCAGCTCAATATGAGTTTTGGACGCCTTCGGGCAGGCAGCGGACACTTCCTCAATGGAGATAAACTGCTTGCCCTTGCTGCACTCTGCCAACGAGATGGCCGCCGTCTCGCCCAGGCCGGCTACTGACACAAAGGGAGGCCGCAGGGCGTTGTGCTCCTCATCCACGACAAAGCGTGTGGCTTCCGACTGATAGATGTCTAGTCGGTCGAAGGTGAAGCCGCGCAGATAGAACTCGTAGCACACCTCCAGCGTAGTGAGCATATCCTGCTCCACTGCCGTGGCATCCTTCTCCTTGGCCTGGATCTGACGCATCTTCTGCTGGCACACCTCCATGCCGCGGCACATGAATGCCTCGTCGAACGCCTTCGCGCGGATTGAGAAGTATGCAGCGTAGAACGCCAGCGGCCGGTGGACCTTGAACCAGGCAATGCGGAATGCCATCATGACATAGGCCACGGCGTGGGCCTTTGGAAACAGATAGGCGATCTTCTTACACGAGCCGATGTACCAGTCTGGCACGCCGTGTTCCCGCATCTCCTCCTCTGCGCCCTCCGGCAGCCCTCGGCCCTTTCGGACGGCCTCCATGATTTTGAAGGAACGCTTGGGTGCCATGCCCTTGGAGATCAAAAACAGCATGATATCGTCGCGGCAGCCGATGGCCTCACTGACCTTGGCGGTGCCCGACGTGATCAGGTCTTTGGCATTGCCAAGCCACACATCCGTACCGTGGGAGAATCCAGACAGGCGGATCAGGGTGTCGAACCGATCCGGCTTTGTGTCCTCCAGCATACCACGGACAAAGGTCGTGCCAAACTCCGGGATAGCGGTGCCGCCGGTGGGGCCCAAAATCTTATCGTTCTCATAGCCCAGCACCTTGGAGGACTGGAAGATGGACATGGTATCCGGGTCGTCCAGAGGAATATCGGTTCGGGCATTGATGCCGGTCAGGTCCTCCAGCATACGGATCATGGTTGGATCATCGTGGCCCAGCATGTCCAGCTTCAGCAGATTTGACTCCATGGAGTGGTATTCAAAGTGGGTGGTGACGATATCACTGGTGGGATCATCGGCGGGGTGCTGCACCGGGCAGAAATCATAGATCTCCTTGTCCTGGGGAATTACCACCATGCCGCCGGGGTGCTGACCGGTGGTGCGCTTTACGCCGGTACATCCAATCGCCAGCCGCGTCTCCTCTGCCTTGGAAACGGTCTTGCCATGCTCCTCCAGATACTTCTTCACATAGCCGTAGGCGGTTTTCTCCGCCACCGTTCCAATGGTACCGGCGCGGAACACATGGGTCTGACCGAACAGCTCAAAGGTGTAGCGATGGGCGTTGGCTTGGTACTCGCCGGAGAAGTTCAAGTCGATATCGGGGACCTTATCGCCGCCGAAGCCCAGAAAGGTCTCAAAGGGGATGTTGAAGCCATCCTTCACATAGGGGGTCCCGCAGACCGGGCAGACTGCATCGGGCATATCCGCGCCGCAGCCATAACCGTGGGCCGGGCCGTACTCAAAATCAGAGTGCTTGCACTTGGGGCAGCGGTAGTGGGCGGGCAGCGAGTTGACCTCCGTGATGCCCGACATGAACGCCACCAGAGACGAGCCAACCGATCCTCGTGAGCCAACCAGGTACCCATGCTCCAGAGAGTTCTGCACCAGCTTCTGAGCGGACATATAAATCACATCGTACTTACAGCGGATAATGTCGCCCAGCTCGGCCTCAATGCGGTCAACGACAATCTCAGGCGGGTTTTCGCCGTAAAGCTCATGTGCTTTCCCCCACACCAGCCGCTTCAATTCTCCGTCAGAATCCTCCAGCTTAGGGGCAAACAGGCCCTGCGGCAGCGGCTTGATGGGGTCACACCAGTTGGCGATCATGTTTGTGTTTGTCACGACCACCTCTCTGGCCTTATCCTCCCCCAAATAGGCAAATTCTTCCAACATCTCGTCGGTCGTTTTGAAGTAGATGGGCAGCGGTGCGTCGGCATCGCTGAAGCCCTTGGAGGACAGAAGGATGTGGCGGTAGATCTCATCCTTGGGGTCCAGAAAATGGACGTCACCGGTGGCACAGACGGGCTTGCCCATCTCCTCACCCAGACGTACGATAGTTCGGTTAAAGTCCCGCAGTTCCTCCTCCGACTTGACCTTTCCCTCCCGCAGCATGAACATATTGTTGCAGATGGGCTGGATTTCCAGAAAGTCGTACCACGAGGCGATGCGTTTCAGCTCCCCCCATTCCTTATCCTCCACCACAGCCCGGAAAAGCTCACCGGCCTCACAGGCAGAGCCAATAATCAGCCCCTCACGATTTTCGTTAATAAGGGACTTTGGCATGATGGGCTTGCGCTTAAAGTGCTCCAGATGAGAAAGGGAAATCAGCTTATACAGATTACGCAGGCCAGTTTGGTTCTTGGCCAGCACAATCAGGTGCTTAGGCTGACGACGGCTGCGGTCCGCTCCGTTTTTCTTGCGCAGCTCCGGCATGGCGCGGTTGATCTCGTTCAGATTGTGCAGACCCATAGCCTCCAGCTTCCGCCAAAAATGGGGCAGCATATAGGCCACGGTACCTGCGTCCGCATCTGCGCGGTGGTGATGGAACTCGGGCAGATGCAGGTACTCTGCCACCACGTCCAGCTTGAACTTTTTCAGCTCAGGCAGCAGATTCTGTGCCAAAATAAGGCTGTCGATGGAGGGGTTTGGGAACGGGATTCCAAACTTTTGACAGCCATTGCGGAGAAATCCCATATCAAATTCCGCATTGTGGGCAGCCAGTGGGCGATCCCCCGCGTAGTTCAGGAACATCTGCAGGGCCTCCTTCTGGGAGGGCGCCCCCTTAAGCATTTCGTCGGTAATACTGGTCAGCGCCGTGGTCTGGGGGTCCAGAATGCGCTCCGGGTCTACAAAGGTGTCAAATTCACTGATAATCTCGCCGTTTTTCAAAATGACAGCACCGATCTCAATGATCTTATCCCGCCGCTTGTCAAGGCCGGTGGTCTCCAGATCCACACAGACGATCTCATCGTGGAACCCTGCATCCACTTCCCCGTGAATTGCCACGCGGTCGTCGGTATCGTTGATATAGTAGGCCTCTACACCATAGAGCGGTTTGATCTTCTTGGCAGAGTGCCAGGCGTCCGGGAATGACTGTGCCACACCATGGTCGGTAATGGCAATGGCGGGGTGGCCCCAAGCCTCTGCCCGTTTGACCACATTGACCTCCGGCCCCATCTTCGGAGACACCGAAGTCAGAGCGTCCATGGTGGACATATTGGTATGCAGGTGGAGCTCCACTCGCTTCTCCTTGGCGGTATCCTGCCTCATGGCCTTTTCAGACTTCACCACCGACACGGGTTCCAGAATCATATCCCCGTAGTACCGGTCCATATTCAGGCGTCCCTGTACCTTCACATGCATACCGGACTTAATTCCGTCCACCAGGGGCTTGCCTTCTTCTCCGGGAAAAAACTTATTGACCCGGATGGAGCCGGTATAGTCGGTCACATCAAAGGACACAACCCATGCACCGCGCTTTTTCAGCTCCTTGTTGTCAACCAGGAACACATCGCCCTCCACCACAACGGAGCCCATATCCAGTTCCAGATCACCGATCGGCATGGGGGGCTTTGTGACGGCACGGCCAAAGATAACCTTGCTGTTGTTCCCTTTGCCGCCTGCGGCCGACTTCACCGCAGGGCGGGTCACGCACTTCATAGCCGCTTTACGAATGGCTTCGCTGCGGGCAAATGCGTCGTCTACAGGGACGTGATCCGTCTGTTTTGCAGCGGGTTCCGCCTTTTTCGCCGAAGCAGGCTGATCCTCCGCCGGAATTGGCTCCGCTTTGACGGGTGCGGTCTGGACTGCACATTCAGGCCGGGCCGTCTCGATCTTGACGGACTTCATGTTATAAGCGCGGCAGACCGCTTCCTCTGCCTCTCGAACCAGGTTGGGGCCTGCTCCAGCGGCACCTTCCACCACTATTTCGGCGGTACGGGCATGCGAGTCAATGGCAGCAGACAAAATGAGCCAGCCCTCCACCGCTCTGGACAACTCGGTCCAGCGGCGCAGGGCAGCAAAAAGATTCAAAAAGGGTATCTTCTGGGACATGATCTCTATAACTCCTTGATCTGGGTTCTGTTACAGGCTCTCGATCAGCGCAAACAGCTCGTCCACCAGCTGATCTTGAGGCACTTTTTTCACGATCTGGCCCTTCTTAAAGAGGAGACCCTCCCCCACTCCGCCTGCGATACCGCAGTCGGCGGCAGATGCCTCGCCGGGGCCGTTCACCACGCAGCCCATAACCGCAACCGTGATGGGCTTATCCACAGTTTTCAGACGTTCCTCCACCTCAGACGCCAGAGAAATCAGGTCGATGCGAGTGCGGCCACAGGTGGGGCAGGATACCAGCTCGGCGCCCTCATGGCGGATACCGGCCGCCTTCAGGATATCCCTGGCGGCGTAAACCTCCTCCACAGGATCGTCGGACAGGGATACCCGCATGGTGTCGCCGATTCCCAATGCAAGCAGGCCGCCGATTCCAACGGCAGACTTCAAAGTTCCCATACGCTTGGTACCGGCTTCCGTGACACCAATATGTAAGGGGTAATCACTTGCCTGTCTCATCAACTGATAGGCCTTCATGGTCACAGGCACATTGGAGGACTTCAGCGAAACACAAATATCGTCGAAGTCGAATTGGTTGAGCAGCCGGATGTGCTCAAATGCGGACTCCACCATGGCCTCCGGGCAGATGCGGCCGTATTTCGCCAGAACCGACTTCTGCATGGAGCCGCCGTTGACGCCAATGCGGATTGGTATATTGCGGAGCCGACAGGCATCGGCCACAGCCTTCACGCGGGACTCATCCCCGATATTTCCGGGGTTGATGCGGACCTTATCCGCACCTGCGGCGATGGCCTCCAGGGCCAGTTTGTAGTCAAAGTGGATGTCCACTACCACAGGCAGAGGACTGTTCTCCTTGATTTTTGCCACAGCGTGAGCGGCCGCCATATCAGGCACGGCCACCCGGACGATCTGGCAGCCAGCAGCAGCCAGCGCGCGGATCTGCGCCAGCGTGGACTCCACATCATCCGTACGGGTATTCGTCATGGACTGAATGGACACAGGAGCCCCGCCGCCAACTAAAACACCGCCTACGTTGATTTGCTTTGTCATGTGTAAGACTCCCTTTCTTGTGCATACAGGCTTTCCATCAATGGTTGAACATCTTGCTCACGTCGCTGAGGGTGACCACCAGCATCAGCGCCATAAGCGCGGCCAAGCCAATCATGTGGACCAAGCCCTCATGCTCCGGCTTGATTTTTTTGCGGAAGAGCGCATACAAAATGCCGTTAAGCACCAGAAAAAAGATGCGTCCGCCATCCAGCGCAGGCAGCGGCAACAGGTTCATCACCGCAAGGTTAACGGCAATCAAAGCCGCCAAAATGCCAAGGTTATAGACTGCTGCCTGGGTCGTGGGCGAGATTTCCTCATTGCTGCCCACCTTGGTCATGGTGTCAATGATACCCAGCGGGCCGGTCATATCGCGCAGTCCCATAGCACCTGAGAGCAGATCACCAAGCCCGATCCAGACCGCGCGGACATCATCCATGGCGGTGTACCAGGCATACTGGACCCGGATCAGCGGCGTGGCGGGCACGACCGTCTGGCCAATGACGATCCCCCGGCGATACGTCATCTCGCCGTTTTGGTTAAGGCCGCTCTCCCGCAGGGGCATATGGACATCGGGCAGCTTGATTTTCTGTCCGTTCCGCTCAACAACCCAGTCAACGTCATCTCCGGCGCGGTCAAGGAACATCATCAGGTTCCCCATATTGTAGATGCGGTGACCGTCCACGGAGATGATCCGATCACCGGGTTCCAGGCCGCACTGCTCCAAACCATAGCCTGGGGTGATTTCGCCCAACACCGGCTGATAGAATCCGGGAGCACCGCTGTAGAGCACCAAAATAATGAGCAGACCGGTCAAAAAATTCATGGCAGCACCGGCGCACAGGATAATAAACTTCTTCCAGCCAGCCGCACGTCCAAAGGACCTGGGGTCTGCGGAGTCATCGTCCTCTCCTTCCATAGCACAGTAACCACCAATAGGAAAGGCACGAACACTGTAAAGTGTTTCTCCTTTCTTTCTATTGAAAAGAGAAGGCCCCATTCCAATCGAAAACTCGTTCACCTTTACGCCGAGAAGTTTTGCACTGAGAAAGTGCCCCAGTTCATGCGTCGCAATCAGAAAACCAAATATAAGGATAGCAATCAGGATATAGAGCATATGACCTCCAAAAAAGACGTAACGTTACAAAGCCGCTTCCCTGGCCGCCTGGTCGGCTGCCAACACATCCTCCAGAGTGGGGGTCTGTACAACAGGGACAGCCGCCATGGCCTTCTCCACCCGATCCGCAATCTCCAAAAACCGAATTTTACCGGCCAAAAACTGGGCCACAGCCGCCTCGTTTGCGCCGTTTAAAATGGCACCGGCTGTGCCGCCGGTTTTGGCGGCTTCCAGAGCCAGAGCCAAACACTTAAAGGTGTCCAGGTCAGGCGTGCCGAAGGTAAGCGGCCCGCAGTTCCACAGATCCAGCGGATTGGAAGGACCGGGCACACGCTTCGGCCAAGTCAGTGCATACTGAATCGGCAGGCGCATGTCCGGGGCACCAAGCTGGGCAATCATGGCATTATCACAGTATTCCACAAGGGAGTGAATAATACTCTCCCGGTGAACTACAATGGAAACTTTTTCAGGCGGCATATCATAGAGGTGCATCGCCTCAATGACCTCCAGGCCCTTGTTCATTAAGGTAGCGGAGTCGATGGTGATTTTAGCACCCATAGACCAGTTTGGATGCCGTAAAGCATCTTCCCTTGTCATGTTTTCCAATTCCTTGCGTGTCTTGCCATAGAAGGGGCCGCCGGAACAGGTCAGAATCAGGCGTTTTACCTCGCCCCGGTCCTTGTTGCCCTCCAGAGACTGGAACAGGGCGGAGTGCTCGGAGTCAACCGGCAGGATGACGGCCTTCTCACGCTTAGCCGCAGCCATAACCAGCTCACCGGCACAGACCAGAGTCTCCTTGTTGGCAAGACAAATGCGCTTGCCCGCCTTGATGGCGGCCAGAGTGGGGCGCAGACCAACCATACCGACGACGGCCGTAATGACGGTATCTGCGCTGGGAATGACCGCCGCCTCAAGAAGGCCCTCCATACCCGACAACACGTTCACATCGGTATCGGCCAACCGGACTTTCAAATCAGCGGCCGCTTTCTCGTCCGTCATAACCACCAATTCGGGATGGAACTGGCGGGCCTGCTTCTCCATCAGCTCCACACTGGAGTGGGCCGTCAGTGCGGCCACTTCCATTGCGCAGTGCTCAATCACATCCAGAGACTGGCGGCCAATGGAGCCGGTAGAACCTAAAATCGTAATTCGTTTGCTCATAATAACACCTTATCTCAGATTCGAGGAAGTTATGTACCTTAAAAAGGCGGGCACAGCTCCACCAGGAACAGCAGCATGGGCGCTGCAAAGGTCATGGAGTCAAACCGGTCCAGCATACCGCCGTGACCAGGGAGAAGATGGCCATAGTCCTTTACGCCGAACTGCCGTTTGATTAGGGAGAAGGACAGGTCGCCCAGCTCCGTGACAAAGCTGCCCAGCAGGCCATAGAGCGCCATGAGGGAAATGGATACGCTCAGTTCCGTGAAGTTGGCGAGAATCAGTCCGTAGAGCACCAGAAAGATACCGCCAGACAGGATACCGCCGATATACCCCTCCAGGGACTTGTTTGGGCTGACCTTCGTGATGCCCTTGTGCTTACCCAGGAAAACACCGGCAAAGTAGGCTCCCGTGTCGGTGAGAAACGCACAAAATACGGGCAGCAGCACCAGATAGCGGCCGTTGGCCATCATCTTCAGCTGGACCAGGGAGGTCAGCATTGTGGGGATGAGGATGCCGCCGAACATACAGAACATGATGTGCTCCACAGGTACCGCCCGGTCCCGGTCATAGCGGCTGATGGCGGTGAAGAACAACACACACATCAGCAGCAGGGCCGCAGTGCGGACCACCGTGGGGCCATGTCCAAACAGGGTTCCGAAGGGGATGGCGGCGGCGGCCAGAGCGGTACACACCTTCACATGGAGGTCGTCCTCCCCTGCCTTCGTTGCCCGAAGCAGTTCGCAGGAGGCCAGGGCAGTGATTCCAGCCACCACCGTGGTGAGCCAGACGGGGGGCAGAAAAAACACTGTAATTAAGAAGAGCGGGGCCAGCAGCACTGCTACAATAATTCTCGTTGCCATATCTCATACACCTCCATACCGGCGGTTCCGGCTCTGATAGGCGGCGATGGCCCGGTGCAGCTCCTCTTTGGAAAAATCGGGCCAAAGTACGTCGGTAAAGTAAAATTCAGCGTAGGCGGACTGCCACAGCAGGAAGTTGGACAGTCTCAGCTCGCCACTTGGCCGAATGACCAAATCGGGGTCCGGAACGCCCTTGGAGAAAAGATAAGCTTCGAACGCCTCCTCCGTGAGTGCTGCGGGGTCCTTTTTCCCTGCCACACAGTCCTGGGCAAAGGCCCGGGTCGCGCGGAGCAGCTCATCCCGGCCGCCATAGTTCAGACAGATATTCACCTGACAGCCTTTGTAGTGCCGCGATATCTCACGGGTCTGCTCGATCAATTCACGCAGTTCAGGGGTCAGCACGGACAGGTCACCAAAAAACTCCATTTTGACCCTGTCCTTCTCCATTTTTGAGATGGCCTCCAGCAGATACTTTTTCAGCAGGCCCATAATGGCCGAGACTTCCTCCGCAGGCCGCTTCCAGTTCTCGGTGGAAAACGCATACACGGTCAGGTAGTCCAGGCCGATGTCTTTACAGTAGGTAGCGATGGTACGGAAGGTCTCCGCACCCGCCGCATGTCCGGCAGTCCGGGGCAGCCCGCGCTTCTTGGCCCAGCGGCCGTTTCCGTCCATAATAATGGCAATGTGTTTGGGCAGCCGCTCAAAATCTACAGTTGCTTCTTCTGTTGTCTTTTTTTGAAATAATGCCATGTGGCACCTCGTTCCGATCGTTTCGCCGATCTTGTTCCTGACGCAAGCCTGTTAAATGGCCGCGGGAAGGTCACCCCGCCCCGCGGCCGTTCATTCGGCTTTCGTTTTGTTAGACCGCCATCAGTTCCTTTTCCTTCTTGGCAGCCAGCTCGTCGATATCCTTGCAGCGGTCATCGGTCAAAACCTGGAGTTCCTTCTCCATTTCCTTCTGATCGTCCTCGGTGATATCGCCGTTCTTCTTCATCTTCTTCAGGTCGTCCATGGCCTCGCGGCGGACGTTGCGGACCGCAACTTTGCCCTCCTCGGCGTACTTTTTGACCTGTTTTGTCAGGTCTTTTCGGCGCTCCTCGGTGAGCTGAGGGAAGGCCAGACGGATCAGACGACCGTCATTCTGGGGGTTGATGCCCAGGTCAGACATCTGGATGGCCTTCTCAATCTCCTTCAGCAGGGTAGCATCCCATGGCTGAATCGTCAGGGTACGGGGGTCAGGAGAGGCAATGGCTGCCACCTGGGCCAGCGGCGTGGGGGTGCCGTAGTACTCCACGCTGATACGGTCCAGCACACTGGCGTTGGCACGGCCAGCGCGGACAGAAGCAAAATTAGACTTGACGACCTCGATGGTTTTCAGCATCTTGTCGTTAAAATTCTGAAGGTCAGAGTTCATTGTCTTAACTTCCTTTCTATACTGATTCTATAAAGTCGGTTATGGAGAAGAAGTCTCTCAGCCACCTACGACGGTGCCGATTTTCTCACCCATAACGGCCCGGAGGATATTCTCGGGGTCCTTCAGGGCGAACAGCAGCACAGGGATCTTGTTGTCCATGGACAGAGAGGTGGCGGTGGAATCCATCACCTTCAGGTGCTGTGCCAGCACATCATCATAGGTGATGTTGTCATACTTGACGGCATTGGGGTCCAGCTTTGGATCGGCGGAGTACACACCATCGATGTTCTTGGCCAGCAGAATCACGTCGGCATCAATTTCCGCGGCGCGCAGCACAGCGGCAGTATCGGTGGAGAAGAATGGGTTGCCGGTGCCACAGCCGAAGATTACGACGCGGCCCTTCTCCAAGTGCCGAATCGCTTTGGAGCGGATATAGGGTTCGGCCACAGAGCGCATCTCGATGGCGGTCTGCACACGAACCTCCACTCCCTTCTGCTCCAGCACATCAGCCACAGCCAGCGCATTGATGGCGGTGGCCAGCATGCCCATGTGGTCGGCACGGACACGGACCATGTCATCGCCGCCGTCCTTAACCCCGCGCCAGAAGTTGCCGCCGCCGACCACAACGCCCACCTGGACGCCCAGCTCGACACAGCGCTTAATCACATCGCAGACCTGACCGATAACCTCAAAGTTCAGGCCGCGGGAGGCGTCACCGGCAAGGGCTTCGCCGCTGATTTTCAGAAGGACTCGTTTATACTTAGGTTGCACCATAGGAAACACTCCTGTCTTGTTTCTTTCTCTCTATTCTAATATAATTCTTGCCGTTTGCATAGAGGGAAAGTCAAACTTTTTCAAATTGTCTGCATTTAATTTCCTTCCATCTGTTTTTTCCGCAAAGGGTTGCATTTTTGATTCTCTTGCTGTATAATGTGGCCGATAATTGAATTGGATGTCTTCAGGGCGGGGTGTGATTCCCCACTGGCGGTAAAGTCCGCGACCGAGTGCAGGTTTGCGCTCGCTGACCCGGTGCAACTCCGGGACCAACGGTTATAGTCCGGAGGGAAGAAGATGTGTGTAACCCAATTTGTGTTTCTCCTCCGAGAGACCCGCTTACACGCCCCTTTGTTTGTTTGACCCTGAAAGACATTGTTTTTCATGTGGTTCACACGTTCAAAGGAGTGTTTTTTTATGTCCCCAAAAACCAAAAAGCTTACTACAATTGCTATGCTTACCGCAATTTCCGCTGTCCTGATCACTTTGGTCCACTTCCCCATTTTCCCTGCTGCACCGTTTCTGCAATATGACCCCGCTGATGCAGCCATTCTCATCGGCACCTTCGCCTTCGGCCCTCTGGCCGGTCTAAGCATCACCATTATCGCCTCCGCCATTCAGGCCTTCCTGCTGGGCGGCGACGGCATGTATGGTTTTCTGATGCACGTCATTGCCTCTGGAACACTGGCCTTGGTAGCCGGTCTGATTTACTGTGCGCTTCACACCCGTACCGGGGCTTTCATTGGTCTGCTGGCCGGCTCCCTGGCCATGGGTCTCACCATGATGGCGGCCAACCACTTTATTACCCCCTACTTTATGGGTGCTCCCACTGAGATGGTGGACGCCATGCTCATCCCCGTGGTTCTTCCGTTCAACCTGCTGAAAGCCGGCATCAACAGCATCATCACCTTCCTGGTCTATAAAACTGTGTCCCGCCATATCATCCACGGTGAGGGCTGGGAGACGAAAGCCTCAAAGAAGATCAGCAGCGAAACCTAATCCCATTCAAACCGTCGCTGGCACAAGGACCAACGTACAGCCACTCTATACGTCACAATGCCATGAGAGAATCGAACTTTGGATTCTCTCATGGCTTTTTTAACCGCAAATTGCAAGTGCAGTTTGCCATTCCGTCTATGACCTGCGCAGCGCGTCGGGCAGAGAGCTGCTGAACTTTCTGGGACAAGCCGATCGTTTCTCTGCCCCTCACACCGTCCAACATGCGGCCGCTGCCCACTGGATGAAACAAGGGGCTTGGTGTCTCGATAACGACATCAAGCCCCGTTTTTCTAATTCGGTCGGATGGTCACAGGATAATACAGATCAGTCCGCCAGTTCCCTCATTCAAAATACGTTCCAGCGTCTCACGCAGTTTTTCCCGGGCATCCTCAGGCATACGCTTGATCTTGGCATTCAAGTCCTCATTGACCAGCTCATGAAGGGATTTTCCAAAGATGTTGGCCTCCCAAATTTTGCTGGAATCCCCCTCGTACTCCTGAAGCAGGTAGTGGATCATATCCTCACTCTGCTTCTCTCCGCCCACAATCGGCGAGACCTCTGTTTTGATATCTGCCCGGATCATATGGATCGAAGGAGCACTTGCTTTCAGCCGGACGCCATACCGCCCACCCTGCTTCACGATCTCCGGTTCTTCCAAAGTCAGGGCATCAATTGAGGGGGCCACAATCCCGTAGCCGGTCTCCTGGACCTGTTTTAGAGCCTCGGCCACCTTGTCGTACTCCTTTTTCACTTTGGCCAACTGGGTCAGCAGGGACAGCAGATCCCCGTCATCCCCGATCTGGAAGCCAGACTGCTGGGACAGTGTAGCATAAAAAAGCGATCTAGGCAGCCGAACTCTGGCCGAGGAAATACCACTGCCAAGGTCGATCCCCGTGACCTGCGTTTCGCTGACCACCTCACACTGGCGGAGGCTGTTCACCGCTCCCTCCACGTCCCGGATGCGACGCAGCTGGCCGGTCCCCTCCCGAATGGCGGTGTAGAGCGCCGCCTTGATCGGATGTTCCTGAGGCAGTGCGTCCACCCACGGCGGAAGAAACAGGTCCAGCTCCTTCAATGGGAACTCATAGAGAACATGACAAAGAAGATCACTGATCTCCTTCTGCTCCAGCTCCAGACAGTTTACCGCCACACAAGTCACGTCATACCGTTGTGCAATGTCACTGCGAATGGCCTTGGCCCGCTCCGATTGTGGGGAGGCCGAGTTGAGGAGCACCACAAAGGGCTTGCCCAACTCTTTCAGTTCCGAGATGACCCGTTCCTCCGCTTCGAGATAGTCCTCCCTTGGGATATCTGTGATGGTGCCGTCGGTGGTAATGACAATGCCGATGGTGGAGTGCTCCGAGATCACCTTTCGGGTGCCGATCTCTGCCGCCTCGGTCATTGGAATTTCCTGCTCAAACCAGGGGGTCGTCACCATCCGCTCTGACTCCCCCTCCAGCTGACCCACGGCACCGTCCACCATGTAGCCCACACAGTCGATGAGCCGGACCCGGAACTCCGCGCCCCCGTCCACCGCCACTGACACTGCGTCCTCAGGGACAAACTTCGGTTCCGCGGTCATAATGGTACGGCCGGACCCGCTTTGGGGCAGTTCGTCTCTGGCCCGCTCACGGCGGTAGACATTTTCAATATTGGGGATGACCAGAGTCTCCATGAACCGCTTAATAAACGTGGATTTTCCGGTACGCACCGGCCCCACCACGCCGATGTAGATATCGCCCTCGGTCCTGAGCGCAATATCCTCGTAGATTTTGCGATCTTCCACTGCAATTCCTCCTTCGGCCTCCTTGGACAGCCGGTTGTTTCTTTACACTCTATGAGCCTGACCTCCAGAATATAACAGCGTGTACACCCACATTTTGTCATAGAACAGCTGTTTGACTTTTGCAGCTGTTTCCTTTATAATTATAATAAGGTCTGATGAATGGAGGGCGCACATGGACAGGGTTATTTTTCACTGTGATTTGAACTGCTTCTACGCCTCGGTGGAACTGCTGACGCACCCGGAGCTGCGCCATCTTCCGGTAGCGGTATGCGGCGACCCGGAGAGCCGTCATGGGATCATCCTGGCTAAGAACGAGTTGGCAAAGCAGGCCGGCGTCAAAACGGCAGAGACGATCTGGCAGGCCCAGCAGAAGTGTCCGGGGCTGGTGCTCCTCCCCCCTCACCACGACCAGTACAAATATTACTCCAAAAAGGTCAACGCCATCTACCAGGAGTACACCGACCTGGTGGAGCCGTTTGGAATTGATGAGAGCTGGCTGGATGTGACCCAAACGCTCCACCTGTTCGGCGGAGATCCCCTGGCGCTGGCAAATCAGCTTCGGGATCGGCTGCGAACCGAACTGGGTCTGACCATCTCGGTGGGCGTGTCCTATAATAAAATCTTTGCCAAGCTGGGCAGCGACTACAAGAAGCCGGACGCCACCACGCTCATCCGTCGGGACAATTTCCGCCAGATCGTCTGGCCCCTTCCCGCCTCTGATCTGCTCTATGTAGGCCGTGCTGCCACGCAGGCCTTCCGTAAGTTCAACATCCGCACCATCGGGGATCTGGCCCATTTTGACCGAAACTCCCTCTACACGCTGCTGGGCAAAAACGGGATTCAGCTGCACAATTTTGCAAACGGGGAGGACAACTCCCCCGTGGCTCCCGCCGGTCAGCACACCCAGCCAAAGTCTGTCGGCAACGGCCGGACCTTCAGCCGAAACCTTCAGGGACGTGAGGATATCAAAGCCGGTATCGTTCAGCTCTCCGATCAAGTTGCCGCAAGATTACGTAAGCTTTCCATGAAATGTGAAGGGATTTCACTTACCATACGTGACCCCAGTTTTCACGATCTGGGACACCAGCAGCGACTGTCCTGCCCCACCAATTTAGGGCGAGAAATCGCAGCGGCTGCCATGGCGCTGGCAGACGGCTGTTGGAACATGGACCAGCCTGTACGCGCCCTCACGGTCACCGCTCTCTATCTGATCCCGGAGGACGAGACCGGAGCGCAGATGGATCTGCTGTCCGGAGCAGCGGATAAAAAGCGGGAGCGCCTGGAAAAGCTGGAGGGTGCAATGGACGCCATTCGCGCCAAATTCGGAAGCGATGCGATTACTACCGCCTCCGCTCCCCTGTCCCACCATGCGCAGCACGCGCCGCCGCCCGGCGGCTATCACTCATATATCGAGGATTGAGCCCATAGATTAGGTGCATGGAGGTGAAGCCATGCACCTTTCTTTTCTTTCTTATCTGGCAGAGCTGTCCCGTTCTCCGGCTCTGACTCTGGTCACGCTGCTGACCATGTCCGTGGTGCTGGTAAATGGTTGGACCGACGCACCCAACGCCATTGCCGGCGCAGTGGTTACCGGGGCACTTCCCTTTCGCCGCGCCGTTCTGATGGCCGCGCTATGTAATTTTTTGGGGGTGCTGTGCGTCACTTCGGTGAATGCCTCCGTGGCGGAAACGATCTACTCCATCGCCTCCTTCCACGGTGGCCCAAAGGCTGCTCTTACCGCACTGTGCGCCGCTATGTGCGCCATTGTGCTGTGGGCGGCAGGGGCTTGGTATTTTGGCATTCCAACCAGCGAGGGGCACGCCCTGGTGGCCGGGATCTCCGGGGCCGCCATTGCATTGGAGGGGAGCTTCTCCTGTATCCGCCTTGACCAGTGGGGGAAGGTACTGCTCGGCCTGGTTTTATCCACGCTGGCGGGCTGTTGGGCGGGATGGAAGAGTCAGCGGCTGTTTGCAAGAATTTCTGCCTCCCCCCGTTTCTTTCGGCTGCTGCAATTACCCGGAGCAGCCGGGGCGGCCTTTCTCCACGGGGCGCAGGACGGGCAGAAATTTCTCGGGGTTTTTCTGCTTGGTGCCGCTCTGGCCCAGGGACGGGCGGACGAGCAGACGTTCGTGATTCCGCTGTGGCTTATGGTCTTATGTGCCGCCGGAATGGCGCTGGGCACCCTCATTGGCGGCAGACGCATCATCGACAAGGTTGGCCGGGATATGGTGTCGATCGGTCCAAGGGAGGGGGCCGCCGCAGACCTGGCCAGCTCCGCCTGCCTGCTGTGCGCCACGCTTTTGGGTCTGCCCGTATCCACCACCCACACAAAAACTTCTGCTCTGCTGGGGGTAGGCTGGGCTGGCGGTAAACCGGTGGATCGGTCGGTGGTCGGTCACATCGTTCTGGCCTGGATTCTCACCTTCCCAGGCTGTATGGTTCTGGGCTACTGGTGCGCCAAGTTTTTCCTCACGCTTCTCTAAGCCGCCCTCGGGCGGCTTTTTTGCACCCTTTTTTCAATCCAACATAACTTAGGTTGGAAGCAGACGCACAGGCGCCTTTCCGCGCCGCCGTACATTTTCGTAAGAAAGGAACATATATCGTGACACAAGCACTGATTTGGGCCTCCGCTGGCACCGGCTTCACCGCCTTGATGACCACACTGGGGGCCGCTATGGTTTTTCTTTTCCGCTCCAGGAGCTCCCCGGTTCTCCACCGGGTCATGCTGGGCTTTGCCGCCGGGGTCATGATCGCGGCCAGTATGTGGTCCCTGCTTATCCCCGCCATTGAGAAGGCAGAAGAGATGGGGTTTATTGGCTGGCTTCCCGCCGCAGGAGGCTCCATCGTCGGTGTGGCTTTTCTGCTGGTTATGGACTATCTGCTGCCCAGATTCTGCCCGGAGACGTTCCACCTCAAGGCAGGTGAGACCTCTCGCCACCGCACCGCACTGCTGGTGCTGGCCGTAACGCTGCACAACATCCCGGAGGGCATGGCGGTCGGGATCTCCTTCGCCCTGGCCGCGCAAAGCGGTGACCCCGGACTGTACACGGCAGCCGCGGCTCTGGCCGTTGGCATCGGCATCCAGAACTTTCCGGAGGGCGCTGCCATTTCCCTGCCCCTGCGCCAGGAGGGCATGGGGCGTGGCAAGGCCTTCCTCATTGGGACTCTGTCCGGTCTTGTAGAACCGATTTTCGGGCTGCTCACGGTACTGGTAGTGGGCTCCATCCAGCCTCTCATGCCCTGGCTTCTCTCCTTTGCCGCCGGTGCGATGCTCTATGTGGTGGTGGAGGAATTGATCCCGGAGGCCAGTGCTTCCCAACGCAAACACACCGGAACAATGGGGGTCATGGTCGGGTTTTTGGTGATGATGATTCTGGACGTGGCACTGGGCTAGATCACATCTCCTGCCGAAGCTGGTGCAGGGCACTTTTCTCCAGCCGGGACACCTGAGCCTGGGAAATTCCAATTTCAGCGGACACCTCCATCTGGGTCCTGCCCTGAAAAAAGCGCATGGTGAGGATCTTTTTCTCTCGCTGTGTCAGACGTTCCACCGCTTCCTTCAGTGCAATACGCTCCAGCCACTTCTCATCCGTATTTTTGGTGTCCTTCACCTGGTCCATCACGCACACCGTATCTCCGTTATCGGAGTACACAGGCTCGTAAAGGGAGACCGGTTCCAGAATGGCGTCCAGGGCAAATACCACATCCTCCCGCCGGATATCCAATATTTTAGCCACCTCATCAATGGTTGGCTCACGCTGGTGCTCGGACAGATAGGCCTCCTTGGCCTGAAGCACCTTATAGGCTGTGTCCCGCATGGAGCGAGACACACGGATCGTACTATTATCGCGAAGGTAGCGTCGGATCTCACCCACAATCATCGGTACACCGTAAGTGGAAAACTTCACATCCATGGTCGTGTCAAAATTGTCTATGGCTTTAATCAGGCCGATGCACCCAACCTGAAACAAATCGTCCGCGTTCTCCCCCCGGTTGGAAAACCGCTGGATTACAGACAGAACCAGACGGAGATTGCCTTCGATCAGCTGTTCCCGTGCCTTCTTGTCTCCCTCCCTGGCTCGGAGCAGCAGCGCACGCGTCTCATCACTCTTCAAGACCTTCAGTTTTGAGGTGTTGACCCCGCATATCTCAACTTTATGCTGCATCAAAAGCAAACCTCCTGCCTCGTCAGATACTGTAAGTTCAGTATCCCCCGGGCAGGAGGTTTCATACTGCGAAGCCGCAGCTATATTTTATTCCGCAGACTGTTTCAAGCGAATTTGCTTACAAATCACCCAGGTGGTCCTCGTCCACCACATGGATCCCGGCCTGGGTCAGCAGACGGGCGGCAACGCCCTGTCCTGGGATGAGGATTCTGGAAAAGCTGCCATCATACACCTGCGTGCTGCCGCAGGAAGGGGATTTTGCCTTTAAAACAGCGGCCTGGCAGCCTTCCCGCTGCGCCGTTTCCAGGGCCAGCTCCGCACCTCTGCGGTACTGGGCGGACACGTCCTCTCCGGCCTGATTGAACACGCTGCCATCCGGCTGGATCTCAGCCGGAGCGCGCGGCGTGGGCAGGCCCCCATCCACCTCGGGACAGACCGGGATCAAGGTGTGACCCGCCTCCCGCAGGAGACGGGCCGCTTCGGAGGGTACGCTCCTCCCATCATAGCGGCAGGGCTCCCCTAAAAGACAGCGACTGATCAAAATTTTCATTTCGGCATCCTTTTCGCCAAACGTAAAAAGTACCCAGCGCTATGCACTGGGTACCAATTTCGTTCAGTGGGTCAAGTAGTATTTCACCAACGTCTGCAGCAGCTCGTCCCGGTCCACCTTGCGGATCAGAGCGCGGGCGTTGTGATGATTGGTGATATAGGTGGGGTCCTCAGACAGAATATAACCGACAATCTGGTTAATCGGGTTATAGCCTTTCTCCTGAAGCGCCTGATAGACCGTGGAAAGGATCGACTTGATCTCTAAATCACGCTGATCTCCCAGACTGAACTTACGAGTAAAATCTAATTCTTCCATGAGAACACCTCCTACGAGTCGATGGAATTACTAGCTGTTTTTCAGTTTACCCTAAAAGCGGATTTCTGTAAAGAGGGTTTACGCAAATGAAACAGAAATGAAATCATTCCCCTCGTTACAGGGTGTCCTCCTGGTTTTGGTCCAGAGGTTCGTCCATATCAAAGGGGGGCGTATCCTCCTGGAAGTCCGGCTGCGGGACTGCTTCCGCTGTGGGGGCGGGCGCGGGAGCCGCAGGAGCCTCAGAGACAATGCCCTGTCGGTACTTCATCTCCTGCCACTGCTCCTTGGTAATCATCAGCTGGCGGGGCTTGCTGCCCTCGAAGGGGCCGACAATGCCCTTCTCCTCCAGCTGGTCTACCAGGCGGGCGGCGCGGGCATAGCCCAGCTTCAGGCGGCGCTGCAGCATGGAAACCGATGCCTGCCCGGTTTCCACTACAACCTCAGCGGCGGCGTCGATCAGCTCGTCGTACTCGTTGTCCACATCATCGGGGGCCGAACCGCCGACACCACGGTTTCCTTTCTCCTTCTCGGCCACATGCTGCTCGATCTCCTGCATGACACTGTCGTCATACTGGGCGGTGCCGCTCTGCTTGACAAAGTCCACCACGGCGGCCACCTCCTGGTCGGTAATCAGGCAGCCCTGAACACGGGTGGGCTTACCGGCACCAAGCGGGAAATACAGCATGTCTCCGCGTCCCACCAGCTTTTCAGCGCCGGTTATATCCAGAATAATACGGGATTCCAGACTGGACGCCACCGCAAACGCAATTCGGCTTGGGATGTTGGCCTTCATCAGACCGGTAATGACGTCCGCAGAAGGACGCTGGGTGGCGATGATCAGATGCATACCGGAAGCACGGCCCATCTGGGCCACACGGCAGATGGATTCTTCCACCTCTTTGGCGGCCACCAACATCAGGTCGGCCAGCTCGTCAATGATGACCACAACCTGGGGCATTTTCTCCATGCCCTCAGTCCGGGCCGCCTTGGCGTTATAAGAGGCCAGGTCGCGCACCCCCACCTCAGAGAAGGCACGGTAGCGCTTCATCATCTCGTTGACCGTCCATTGCAGCGCGCCGGCCGCCTTCTTGGGGTCGGTGACCACCGGGATCAGCAGATGGGGAATCCCGTTGTAGATACCAAGCTCCACCATCTTGGGGTCCACCATGATAAGACGGACTTCCTCGGGCGTAGCCTTATAGAGCAGTGAGATAATTAGGGAGTTGGTACACACCGACTTACCAGAACCGGTCGTACCGGCAATCAGCAGATGGGGCATCTTGGCGATATTGCCCACAATGGGGTTTCCGCCGATGTCCTTGCCTACGGCAAAGGAAACCTTGGACTTGCTGTCGGTGAATGCCTTGGAGCCGATCACGTTATGGATATTGACCGGGGACACCAGCTTATTGGGTACCTCGATGCCCACCATCGAGATACGGTCCGGAATCGGTGCGATACGCACACCGGTGGCACCCAGAGCCAGCGCGATATCATCAGACAGATTGGTGAGCTTGTTGAGCCGGACGCCCTGGTCCAGCTCCAGCTCGTATCGGGTGACAGAGGGGCCTCGGGTCACATCTACGATGTTGGCATCGATGCCGAAGGAGTGGATGGTGTCCGACAGGCGCTGACGATTTGCATTCAGCTCTGCCAGCGCCTCTCCCCCAATCTCTCCGGAGCCTTCATTCAGAAGGGACAGCGGCGGATATTGGTAGGCCGCTCCCTCCTGCGTCATGGTCTTTTCGATGTCCTGCGTCACCTGGGCCGCTGCCTCCTCGGTCTCCCTGCGTGTCACCTTGGCCATTTCAGGTTTCTGGATTACAGGTGTCTCGACGGTGGGTGCCACAGGAACGGCAGAAACAGGCTGTGTGGGGGCGGCCGCCTGTGCAAAGACGGGTTCGGCAGGCTCCACAGCCGCGCGGGCCACAGGAGCCGACGCGGCCGCCGCGGCTCCGGTCGGTTTGGGCGCGGGGACCGGTTCATAGTCGGGTTCTGGTGCTGGTGCCGGCTCGGACGCAAATACCGGCTGGGGTGCAGGGGGCACTTCCGGCTTAGGCGGCTCAGGCTGAGGCACAGGCTCGGAAGCGGGTTCCGATGCCGGCTCAGGCGCATCCGTCCGGGCAGCACGCGCTCGAAGAAGCTGGTCTGGAGCGGGCACGCGGGACTTTCGATTGAAGAAACTGCGCTTCTTTTCGGGTACAGGTTCCGGTTTTGGGTCGCTGTAAGTCCCGACAGCATCATCCATGGGAATGTCAATATCAGCCAGACGGGGCTGGGTGCGGGAAACAGGCTCCGCAGGAGCAGGGGCTGCCTCGCGTCTCTCTTTTCTGGGGCGGGGTGCAGGATAATCCTCCGGCTCATACTCGTAGTGGGGCCGGTTGAAGATCCAATCAGCCACATCCACCAGCGAGCGGTCAAACGCGGCCAGGCCCAGCATAATGGCCGCCATGGCAAACACGATGGTTGAGCCCAGACGGGTAAAAAGCGCCACGCAGATCTGACCCAGAATGCCGCCTACCACACCGCCAGAGCGAAGCAATTCTCCGCTGTCCAGCAGCGTTTTTACCATGGCCCTATCCCATGGCAGCAGTTCAGCCACCACACCATGGACCATGCAGGAGATGGCCAGCGGGAACAGCAGGGCACAGGTAACGCGCACGGCCACCGGTCGGCCCCGGTGAAAGGCCAAAATGACCGAAGTCAGCAGCAGTGCCGGGGACATCAACCAAAACCCGTAGCCGATCAGACCCTTGAGCAGTCCGCAGAAAAAGTCGATAAAGATGGCCTCCATATTGAAATACCCGAAGGAAACAAAGATGGACAGCAGCAGACAGACAATTGCCCCCACTTCCCGCCGATAAGGTCTGTGGGCAGCCGGTGCAGACGTTGTCTTTGTTGCCCGGGTTCCGCTCTTCGGTTTTGAGCTGGCAGAGGCCGTGCGTCTCCCGCCGGATGCGGTCCGGCCGCCGCCGCTCTTTTTGCTTGTGGTTGCCATGTAATCGTTCCTTTCCCATGGAAATCTGGGGTATGTCTAAGTGCCGAAAGCCGCCTGTATGGGCGGCATCGGGACCGTGAAGTTAAACTCAGTGGATGAAGCGCAGAAGCACCATGGACAACAGGCCGGCACCCCAGCAATAGTAGGCAAAGGCACCGAACTTGCCCTTCGAGGCCAGCAGGTTGACCAGCTTTATGGAGAAATAACCCACCACACCGGCGATGACCATGCCCATTATGTACTTCGGCAGCAGCTCTGCGGGGATGGCCGCTCCCTCCAGCACCGTCTTGATCACCTTCAGCAGGGTCGCGCCCAGCACAGCAGGCAGGGACATCAAGAAGGAGAACCGCACCGCAAACTGGCGGTCCAGACCCAGTGCCATGCCGGCAGCGATGGTGCAGCCGGAACGGGACAGGCCGGGAACGGTGGCGCAGCCCTGCGCTACACCAACCAGCAGCGCATCGGTCAGCGTGGTGTTCCGGGCGTTCTTATGGCCTTTGGCCATGCGGTCAGAGACGAACAGGAGCAGGCCGGTGACCAGCAGAGCACAGCACACAAACATGGGGTTGTGGCCCAGCGCCTCCACCTTGCTCTCGATGGGCAGAATCACAAACAGAGGCAGGGTGGCCACGATGACCAGCAAAACCAGGCGGCGCTCCTCCGGCGGGGTCCCCTTGGATGGGTGCCGGGAGCACATATCCCCGATCCCGCGGAAGAACTCTACGATCATACCAACCACATCGTGCCAATAGTAGATGCACACGGCCAGCAAAGTCGCAAAGTGGAGCAAAATATTGAAGAGGTTATCAGGCTCCGGCATACCGAAAAAGTGCTGGAGCAGCGTCAGGTGGCCGGAGCTTGAGATGGGCAGAAACTCGGCCACGCCCTGGACAAGACCCAGGGCAGCAGATTGCAGATAGGTCAAAATATGTACCTCCAATTTTTAGAAATCAACAATGTCACTCATATAATATTAGCACAAATGTCCGAATAATTCCAGTCTTTTTCTGCCTATGTACCCGCCACGTTCAGGCGGGGTCCATACCCTTTTTCCCGTTTCGTTCTGCAATCATCCGGTAGAGACAGTCCAGCGCATCGCTGAGACCGCCGATCCGGTCAATAAGCCCAAGCTCCACCGCCTCCTCCCCATAGATCACACTTCCCACATCTGCGGCCAGCTCACCTGTTTGCATCATAAGCTTTGTAAAGGCTTCTCGCTTCACATTGCTGTTTGAGGTCACAAACCGAAGAATCCGGTCTTGGATGCGTTCAAAGTAGTAAAAGGTCTGTGGTACTCCGATAACCAGGCCGTTAAGTCGAACCGGGTGGATCGTCATGGCGCCAGACGGGGCAATAAAAGAGCACTTGGCCGATACAGCCAGCGGCACGCCGATGGAGTGGCTGCCGCCCAACACCAGGGAGACCGTCGGTTTGGACATGGAGGCAATCAGCTCCGATATGGCAAGGCCCGCCTCCACATCTCCCCCCGCATTGTTCAGCAGGACAAGCAGACCATCGATCTGCTCGCTCCCTTCCACAGCAGCCAGCAGGGGCAGCACATGTTCGTATTTGGTGGTTTTGACGCTGGCCGGCAGCAGCTGGTGCCCCTCGATCTGGCCCACCACCGTGAGCACATAGATGGTCCCACGCTCCGTCCGCAGCAGTGAAGAGCCCAGGTCGATAATCGGCTGGAGGGTTCCCCCCTCCTCTCCCCCACTCTCCTGGTGGGGTTCCATAGGTTCCTGCTCCATACAATCCCTCCTCGCATACCTCTAGGCTGTGCAGAAAAGGGAATTTTTACTCACCGGACAGGCAAAGAACACCTCTCCATAGTCGAAGCGGACGACTATGGAGAGGGGTGATACCAAACTAAAAAACGTCAGCAGGCTTCAAAGACCGCTTTCATCGCCTTAAAGGTCATGTAGCAGTCCAGCTTGCCCACAGTCTCAAAGGGGGAGTGCATAGACAAAACAGGCACGCCCGCATCCAGGGTGTCGATGTTGCGCTGAGCCATATAGGCGGCCACGGTGCCGCCGCCGCCCTCGTCCACCTTGCCAAGCTCGGCCATCTGCCAAACCACATTGGCCTGATCCAGGACACGGCGGACATAGGCCACCAGCTCGGCAGAGGCATCGGACGCCTCGGACTTGCCCCGTGCCCCGGTGTACTTGCTGAGGCTGACGCCGTAGTTCACAAAGGCGCTGTTGCGCTTCTCATACACATCGGCAAAGTTGGGATCGAACGCCGCCGTCACATCGGCAGACAGACAAAAGGACTTCTCGTAACAGACCCGGGGCAGTACGCCCTGAGACGCACACAGGTCCGCCATAAAGGTATCAAAGGCGGCGGATTTCATTCCGCTGACGCCCTCAGAGCCGATTTCCTCCTTGTCGGCCAGCATACAAATCGCCGTGCGCTCAGGCACCTGCAGCTGAAGCAGCGCAGCCAGAGCCGCATAGCCACATACACGGTCATCGTGGCCATAGGAACCGATCATGGAGCGGTCAAACCCTATATCGCTGGCGCGGAACGCGGGGACCGCGCTGAGTTCGGCGGAGATAAAGTCCTCCTCTACGATACCGTACTTGCGGTTGAGCAGTTCCAGCACCGCGATTTTAACCCGATCGCTGCCCTCATCATCGGCCAGAGGGCGGCTGCCCACCAGAATGTTCAAGCTCTCACCGGGAATGGCTTCACTGAGGGGGTTCTTGGACTGCTTCATACCCAGGTGCGGCAGCAGATCGTCGATCGTAAAGAGAGGGTCCCCCTCCCCGTTGCCCACGGACACCCGAATCACCTCTCCGCTCTTCAGTGCCACCACACCGTGGAGCTCAAGGGGGATCGTCACCCACTGGTACTTCCGCAGACCACCATAGTAGTGGGTCTTGAGGAAGGCCATTTCATCCTCCTCATAGAGGGGGGTGGGCTTCAAATCAAGACGGGGCGAGTCGATATGGGCAGCCCCGATATTCACGCCCTCCGCCATACTCTGTCTGCCAATGACAGCCAGCATAATGGCCTTTCCGCGATTGGAACAGTAGACCTTATCCCCGGCCTTCAGCTCCATGCCCCGCTCATAGCGGCGGAAACCTGCGTTCTCAGCCATGGCAATCGCGCGGTCCACACACTCTCGCTCAGTCTTGCCTGCATCCAAGAACTGCTTATAGCCCGCACAGTAAGCCTCCATAGCCTCCAGTTCGCCGGGAATCAGACGGTCATAACCGTTCTTTTTGGTATAACATAAGGCCTTCCGCAGCTGCTCACCGCGGGTCAGATTTTTGTTCTCTTCCATGTGTTTCAACCTCCTAAATTCACGTTGTCACAGTCAATCACATCTTGTTTCGTACCAGTGAACACCCTTGGTTTCATTACCGGTCAAATAGAAAGGATTTCACCAGAGCCAAGGGCTCGCGGACATACATTTTCAGTCGGGACGGCATATGGCTTGTGGGGGCAGCCAGGGTAGAGATTTCATCAAAGCCGGTCCGGTCGGCCAACATTCTGGCCCGCGTCAGGTGGAACCCATTGGACACCACCAGCACACCGTCATCCGATTCTAGCCCTTGTTTCTCAAGCAGCTCGTGGGTCCGCCGGAAGTTCTGCACTGTATTATGCGACTGGTCCTCCACCAGGATCTGCGCTCTGGGAATCCCATTCTCGACCAGATAATCGGCCATGGCGGTCGCCTCTGCCTCCGGTTCGTCCGGTCCCTGGCCTCCGGACACCACCACGGTCATATCCGGGTGATTTTCCAGGTAGGCCAGCGCCTCGTCCAGACGGTCACGGAGCAGCGTGGATGGTCCCCACTGCTCCACCTTGCAGCCCAGCACAACCATGATCTTTGGTTCCCCGCTGATATGGTCGTAGGAGCCGCTGAGCACTACGCCCAGCAGCGCGCTGAAAAGAAGCGCACCCAGCAGCACGAGTATGACGATCCCCTTAGCCAGTCTGGAAAACCGCTTTCCCTTATAGCGATAGACCTCACGCTTCTGTCTCCGGCTCACATCCGCGCCTCCTCCAGCTCTGCCGCCAACCGCTCCCAAGTGTCGTAGAGCTCCAAAGTCTCGGCCTCCAGCGTCTCCTTCTGCTCATACAGCTCCTGGAGCTTTACATAATCCGAAGCGGCCGTCTCGATTTGGCGGTTCAACTCCTCCATCCGCTCCTCAGCCTTAGCCACCGCGCGCTCTGCGGCGTTGACCTCTTTTTCGAGGTTCTTGGTGCCGCCCGCTCGTTTCGGCTTTTCTTTTCTTGGTTTGGGCGGTTCTTTGCCCTGCTGTGCCTGGACCTGCATCTGCTGGCGCTGTCTGGCAGCCTGGAATTCCCGGTAGGTCCCCTTAAAGTCGGTAATCTGTTGGTTTTCCAACATCCAGATTCGGGTGGCAAACCGATCAATGAAATATCGGTCATGGGAGACAAAAAGCAGGTTGCCCTCGTAGGACTCCACTGCCTCCTCAATCCACTCGCGGCTCTGGATATCCAGGTGGTTCGTAGGCTCGTCCAGCACCAGCAGATTGATTTTTGCATCCATAAGCATACACAGCCGAAGTCTTGACTGCTCGCCGCCGGACAGAGCGGAAACCGGTTTGAACACATCCTCTCCCCGGAACTTGAACATAGCCAGCCGATTGCGGGCCGTCTGAGCGGTGCAGTCCAGCGCATAGAGCATGGTGTCCAGCAGGGTGCGCTCCGGGTGGTCAAATTGCACCAGCTGGGGCAGATAGCCGATCTTAACGGTAGGACCGAACTTCAGCTTGCCGCCGTCGGCACATTCTTCCCCCAGCAGAATCTTCAGCATGGTGGATTTTCCGGTGCCGTTATCGCCCAGCAGAGCGATGCGCTCGCCACCTTCCACCTCCAGGTTTACGTCAGAAAACAGGGTGCGGTCACCGAAGGACTTCTCCAGATGCTTTACCGTGAGCACCTCGTCACCCCGGAATTCCCGTTCGCCGAACCGAACTTCCATTTTCCGCTCCGCGGTGGGGCGATTCATGGTTTTCATCCGCTCAATGCGCTTTTCAATGGAGAAGGCCCGCTTGTGGAGCAGTTCCGTGTTGTGCTCGTGCATTTTGCGGACAGTCTCATTAAGGCGGGCGATTTCAGCCTGCTCCTTTTCATACTGGCGCAGACGCTCCAGGTTCCGCTTCTCTTTCTCTACCGCGTAGAAGCTGTAATTTCCGGAGTAGAATTCCGCCTTGCCGCCTTCGATTGCCACAATGCGGCTTACTACCTTATCCAGAAAGTAGCGATCGTGGGAGACCGTGAGAACGGTTCCCTTAAACTTTTCCAGATACTCCTCCAGCCACTCGGTGGCCCGCAGATCCAGATGGTTTGTAGGCTCGTCCAGCAGCAGGATATCCGTGTCCTCCAGAATGAGTCGGCCCAGATTCACGCGGGTCTTTTCACCGCCGGACAGCAGCTCAAAGGGCTGGCTCCGCATTTCCCGGGAAATGGACAGACCGTTGCAGACCTTGTTCTTCTCGGTTTCGGTCTCGTAGCCGCCCCCCGCCTGGAAGGCGTTGGTCAGCTTATCGTAGCGGGACATCAATTCCCGGTCGGTCTCCCCTGCCGCCATCCGCTCGGACAGCTGGAGCATCTCCCGCTCCATCGTATGCAGGGAATGGAACGCCGTGTTCAGTACGTCCTCCACTGTATAGCCCTCTGGGTAGACCGGGATCTGGGAGATCAGGCCCAGACGTTTGCCTGGGGCGATGGTCACCTCCCCTTCGTCATAGTCCACCACGCCCGTGAGAATACGGAGCAGGGTGGTCTTGCCGCAGCCGTTCGGGCCAAGCAGACCCACCCGCTCGCCGGTGTCTACCTGAAAGGTGAGACCGTCCAATATTTTATTGCCAACCTCAAATTCTTTGGAGAGATTGGAAACCGATATGTCGATCATAGTGTCCTCTCTTGTATCATCGCAGGGGCCCGGAAGAAACCTTACTTCTCTTCCCGGGTCAATTTCATCAGGTATTCCGTTAATTCCTCCAGCTTCATGCCGCGAGAGGCTTTGAACAGGAATGCACTGTCCGGTCTGACCACCTGCTCCAGCACTTTCTTTGCTTCAAATTTGTCCTGACAGTAATAGACCTCCGGCACACCGGAACGCTCGGCACCGTCGGCAATATACCGGGCCATCTCGCCCACCGCGATGACGCAGTTCACCCCGACCGCGCCGAGGAACTCACCCACGCCGGTGTGGAGGGCCGGTGCGAAGGGCCCAAGCTCCAGCATATCGCCCAGCACGGCCGCCTTCCAGCTCCGGGGACCGCCAGCCAGCACGCTGATGGCAGCCCGCATGGACTGTGGATTGGCATTGTACGTGTCATCCAGAATGGTGATCTGGTCGGCGCGGCGCAGGACGTTCATTCGCATCCGGGTGGGCACAAACTGGGTCAGCCCGTCCTCAATCTCGTCAGGGGTGAGGCCCAGATGCTCGCCTACAGCGGCAGCAATGAGGGTCGGATAGATCATGTGCTCACCCAAAGCAGGGATCTTGACCTCTCGATTCATCTTTGGGGTGGTCAGCTGGCAGACAATGTGGCTGATCCCGTCACCGCCGGTGAGCTTGGCGCAGTAGTCCATTCCCTCTCCCTCGCCGCAGAACACGGTGGGCACGGGAGTCTTGCCGCGCAGGGTGCTCAGCATGGCATCATCGCCGTTGAGCACCAGCAGACCGTCTTTCTTGATATGGGGCAGCATCTCGCACTTGGCCTTAAAGATGTTCTCTCGGCTGCCCAGCCGCTCGATGTGGGCATCCCCGATATTGGTGATGACGCCGATATCGGGCTGGACCGCTCCGGCCAGGTAGTCGATCTCCCCGAACTGATCCATGCCCATCTCCAGCACGCAGGCCTGGTGTTCCTTTGTCAGCCGCAGCAGAGTCAGGGGCATTCCAATGTTGTTATTAAAGTTCCCCTCCGTCTTTAGGACCTTGTACTTTACACTCAGCACAGAGGCGATCATGTCCTTAGCAGTGGTCTTGCCCACACTGCCGGTCACGCCGATAAAGGGGATGGAAAACCGATTTTTATACCACACGGCCAAGTCACGCAGCGCCAGCTCCGTGTCGGCTACCTGCACATAGAACTTGTCGGGGCGGTAATCGGTCTGCTCTCTGGCCGTAAGGCAGCCCGCTGCGCCGCCGGACAGAGCCTTGTCCAGATAGGTATGACCGTCAAAACGCTCACCCACCAGGGGAATAAAGAGCTCCCCGGGCTGAACCGTCCGGGAGTCGGTGCTCACCTGACTGATGGGGGTATCGAACTTGTCGTAGTTCCCCAAAAGGGTACCGTGTACGGCCTCGATAAGCTGGCTAAGGGTGATCTGTTCCATAGTTACAGTCCTTTCCGTCTGGCCTCTAGGGACTTTTCAATGATGGTCTCGCACAGCGTGGGGTAGTCAATGCCAGCGGCGGCGGCCTCCTGAGGCACCAGACTGGTGGGCGTCATGCCAGGCAGGGTGTTAATCTCCAGAAAATAAGGCGTTCCGTCCTCGGTGACGATAAAGTCAGCGCGGGAATAGACCGCCAGGCCCACCGTATCAAATACGGTCAGGGCAGCCTGCGCAATCTTCTCGGACCACTCCACGGGGATTTCAGCCGGGCACACCTCCACAGCGGCACCGGGCTGGTATTTGTTCTCGTAGTCGTAGAAGCCCTGCTTGGGGATGATCTCGATGGCGGGCAGAGCCTTCCCATCCAGGATCGCCACCTGGATCTCGCGGCCCCGGACATACTGCTCCAGCACGGTGCGGCCGCCCAGCTTCAGGTTTGCGCGAAGGGCGTCTTCCAGCTCTGCGCGGGTATCTGCGATATACACTCCAATGGATGAGCCGCTGTCCAGCGGCTTTACCACCACAGGCAGCTTGGTACGCTCCGTCAGCTCACCGATGTTCTCCTCGGTGATTGTTACCGTCTCCCAGCTTGGCGTGGTCACCTTTCCGGCCACCAGCCGCTTGGTCAGATCTTTGTCCATTGCAATAGCGGAGCTCAGGCAGTTGGAACCGGTATAGGGCACGCCCAGCAGATCCAGGGCAGCCTGAATCTTACCGTCCTCCCCGCAGGCACCGTGAAGGGCCAGATAGACCGCATCCACCTGGGCACACAGGTCCAGCACACCGGGGCCGATGGCGGACGGACTCTTGTCCGCTCGGCTTGCCCGGATTTTCTTCAGATCAGGGGCCTCACGGGACACCCGCTTAAAGGAGTCCGGAATGGGAGCGTTGTAGAGGTCCTCCCCCTCCCTGCCCTCCAGACCGAAAAACATATCCACCAGAGCAACCTGGTGACCACGGTCACGGAGGGCCTGGCACACCATGGAGCCAGAGGACAGGGACACATTGCGTTCAGGGCTCAGACCGCCCGCTAAAACTAGGAGCTTCATATTCAACACCTCATCTGGGTCTAATCAATATTACTTCATTTTATACGCTAGTGGTACATTTTATCACAAGTCGGGCAGATTCTCAATATAAAGCCCGGAATTTTAGGCAAATAAATATCCCGCAATACCATTAGCTCCATAGAAACAGAGCAATTCAACCCGACGGCAAAGCTGGCACTTATTTTATGGATTGCCTCCTGCACAAATGACTGTTTGATGCAGGGGGTGTATTTCGCTCATGCCGTTTCGAAGGCAACTACTGCATCATTCGTTGATGCAATAAAACTCCCTTGTTTTGGCTTGTCAGGGCGAAAACAAGGGAGTTTCTATCCGCTACGGGTTAGTCTTTGGAAGATCGAGCGTTCAGAGTAGCAGGGCCGATAAGCCGAAATCGGCCGAAGCGGTTACAGCAGCCGGTACATCAAATAGATGCAGGCCGTCACAACGAAAGCAAGCAATGCAAAACCGGTCACCTGCAGAAATTTCTGATACGGCCGCTTTCCTTCTTCTCTGGCCCGTTCAATTTCTGACAAAGACGTTCCTTCGGTGAAGGCGAGGATTTCTTTATAGGTCTGGATGTTGTGTTTTTTCTTATGTCTCTCCACACGGAATCCATAATAGAACGTTGCCGCAACCGTCACGGTCCAAATTCCCCAGCCGATCCATCCAAGCAGCTTGCTTAATGGAATTGGAAGAACAAGCATCATGCCAAACAGCACCGTAAAAAGAGTGCTGTCCTTCAGAAAGTCCGTTTTCTCCTGCTCACTGATTTCTCGTTTCATCATGTTCACATCTCCTTTGATCAGTTCGTCAATGGAGATCCCAAACAATTCACTCAGCATCAGTAAGCTCTTGATATCCGGATAGGTCTTATTATTTTCCCAATTAGAGACCGATTGGCGCGTAACAAAAATTTTCTCTGCCAACTGCTCCTGGGAGAGCGCAAGGGCATTGCGATGGTTCTTAATCTGTGCACTGAGATTCATGTTCTGTATCTCCTTTCGTCGAACTGAATCTAACGGAGACACGGCTATTTTACAATCAAATCTGCTTTCCATCGTCATTGTAAGGCTGTCAAACATCTTTTACACAGGAAACAGGGACATTCTCCCCGCCGCAGACTCCTGGGGTATTCCACCTATTTTGATCAGTCTACCCCTTGCAGGAGAGTGTGTTGTAGTAAACCATCTGGCCGGCCTCTACCGCTGCTTTCTGGGCAAAGGCCCGCAGCCGCTTCCTGCGATCACTCAGCACAGCGCTTCCTGTTTTTCGGTGATTTTCAAGAATACATAGCCCAACCCGAAAAACACGGCAAGGCACGCAACCGCTGTATTGATGGTGCCGTTATTTAACTTAACAACTGCAATTACCGCAGAACCCAAAAACGATGCACCTTTTGAAAACACATCGTATATGCCAAAATACTCTCCGGAATGCTCGGAAGGAATGATTTTGCAATAATAAGAACGGGACAAGGACTGTATCGAACCCTGAAAGCACCCGACTCCAAAGGCCAGTACAGCAAACTCTAAGAGTGAATTTAGCACCAGTGCATACAAGCAGAGGAAAAAGTACCCGATAATACACACACCAATCAACGTAGTTGTTTTATACTTCTCAGACAATTTTGCAAACACAAGTGAACCACCAAAGGCCACCACCTGAGTCAGCAGCAGGAAAATCACCTGCCCTACCGTGTTCAGATTTAAATCCGTTCCAATATTAACGCAGTTATCAATAATGGTGCCTACGCCATCAATGTATAAGAAATAACTGATTAAGAAGAAGAGCACCTTTTTATCTTTCAGCGCGATCGTTTTCAGGGTCCGAAAGATTTTTAAAAATGTATTCTTAACTGTATGCGCTGTATTCTCCGTCCAATTATTTTGCTTATAAGTTCGAAGCAACGGCACCGTCACCATAAACCACCATACCGCTGTTATTCCAAACCCTAACATTCTGCTTAGCGGATCGGAGATAATTCCTAGCATATCCGGTCCCATAAGATATGCTAACAAGGCAAACAGAAATGGTACGCAGGAGCCTAAATATCCCCATGCATAACCATAAGATGACACTTTGTCCATTCTGTCTTCTGTGGTCACATCATTTAACATGGAATCATATATGGTTATTGATACACTGTAACAGATGCGCGTAACCACCGTGAGTACCAAAAACGACACCCAACTAATGCTAAAGCCATTTGCCAGGCAGACCATCACGCCGAGAGCGGTTGCTGTGGTAAATATGAATTTTTTCGTATTTTTACGATCGGCCAATGACCCAAAAATAGGTCCGATCAATGCAATGATCAAGGTAACGATTGAAATCGATGCAGAGTAAAAGGCGGTTGCTTGACTTCCTGATATTTGTCCTGGTGCGGTGCCCACCGCCAATTTCTTAAACCAAATAGGAAGAAGGGAACATGCAAGCATGGTAAATGCGGAATTTCCCACATCGTATAACACCCACGCAAATTCCTGTTCTGTAAGACTCCTAAATACGCTCCTATTATGTAAAAACTTATAAATAGCCCTCATTACACACACGCTCCGTTTTTCATTCGTCCCTCAAAATCATAATCAAAGATCGGATCAAACGGTTTCATTCCGCTCAGATTTTCATCAAAATCATGTATAAATGCCACCGCTCTCCCTTTGGCTTGTTCATATAATTCCATCAATTCTCGATTGCTGTCCTCACATGCGGGATTGCCCAGCGGGTTCACGATCAGACCATGCATCTCGTTATAATTGCCCGTGGCTTTTAAGAATGCGTAAATCACCTCTCTTTTAAAATCTGTATTGGCAAGCAGCAATTTATTATAAGTAATCATAGCACGAAGCGATTTTTTTACTTGCTTCGCTGTGACTCCGCTATAAAATTCTGAAATGATTTCTGCATTCCTTGTTGTTGGATGAATATGGTCCGTAAGGACATGGCGCACTGGATCATGGCCATCTAAAATCATCAAGCTTCGGTCAAACTCAACCTCAATTTCTGCATGCGTAACGCCACTGCGCTCAGCCTGTTCATCCACATATTTATGGCACGTAGTATCCAACGCAAAATGAGTTAACACCCCGTACGTATATGCCAAAGCTGCTTGCTTGTTATCGCTCTTCCCGATTGCTTTGCAGGCTGTTTCAAAGAAGCTGCGGCCCGATTGGTCGTGAAGTCCAAATCCAACCGCATTGACGGAATTACTCCGAAGCGCACCATAATAAAACAAAATATCTGGCCCATGAAGCCCAATCATATAAAGATCCAGATCGTTTTCAATCATATCTCGCTCTTTTGGATTTAAATACTTGATGACGTCTTTTCCCATTCGATAGTGGGCGTATGTTGATGGCATAATCGACTCTCCTTTATCGTTCAGTGCTTTAGGTTCAAAATCACACACCCTGCTGCAATACACAATACTCCAACCACGCTTTGAGCACTTAGTTTTTCCTCAAACACAAAGTAGGAAAGCAACGTCGTGGCAACAATTCCAACTCCACACCATGTTGCATACGCGATTCCTAAGTAAATTTTAGTTACAGCCTTTCCAAAAAAGAAATAACAAAGTATGTATGCTCCAACGCATCCAATCGAAGGCCAAAGCTTCGTTAACCCTTCTGAATATTTCAGCAATATTGTGGCCACAATTTCACACACAATGGCAAATCCTAACAAAAAATAATGCAACATTTTTACCTCTAACTACATTCCGTTCTCTATTTTCAACTCAATTGTTAGCCCAATCCGCTCTATGCTACCTCATTTATGTAAAATCCGATACCAAACTTCTATATAATATTTGTCAATTCTCCGTAGAAGTTCATCCTTGTGTAGCACAACGTCGTATGGCTTAAAAAGATAATCGTGCGCTGCCGGTTGCCGCCTCCTTTTGGGCATAGAAATGCCCCGCCTATTCGCATGTTTTTTATTTGAACAAAGGGGATCTTATCGGACCACTCAGGCACAAGCTCCAACTGGGTATTTAAATTCTGGTGTGTGCCGTTTGTCTGGTATCTCGTTTGGCATAAAATCACCCCATCTGTCAGATAGTATATCATACTGTCGAACAAATGGGGTACAATTTATTCCATTCTTCAAGCTCTTATGATCTTGATCTATTTTAAATCCGCATCGGGTTAACACCCGGCTTTTGCTTGATTATCCTTTTTGCCGTGTCATAACGGCTCCCACAACACCTCCGATGAACGCAAACGGGGCAATTCTCACAAACAGCCATTCAAACGAATGAAGGCCAACGCCGATTACTGCGGTTTCAGGACTGGTGTAATCCCATCCCAGATAAGAACTGTTTAATGCAGCTAAGAGTGCGAAACCAATCACCACAACCGCACACAGTGAAATAAAGCCCCAATGAAGCACTCTCTGCCTGGTTGCTTTCTTCTGTGCCAGCTGTAAGTTAATCACTTCAAGTTTTTCGGAAATTGCTTTCAAGTCATCCGGTTTTGCCTCTGCAATCGTTTCTCCCAACAACGTGCTGACGGGAATCTCCAGTACTTCGGATATGGAGA
>JAHHSC010000010.1 GCA_020025455.1 Lawsonibacter sp.
TTATGTAAATTATGGAACGAAGTAAAAAAGAGGACCTCCATTATGGAGATCCTCTTTTCAAATGAGCCGCTGTTTAGATAGGAATCAGTCGCAGCCGTCGCAGGCGGCACATGCGCTCTGCTGAGACTGGGCAGGCTCGCCCATACCGGCGCGGATGGCATTCATGGCGATAGCACATTCAAGGCGCTTACGTTCCATCTCGCAGGCCACCTCGTTGGACATGGTAATGTCGTGGTTGACCAGAAGGTTGGAAGCGGAGCAGCCGCCGCTGCAGTAGAAGCGGGCCCAGCACTTGCGGCAGGCAGGACGGGTATAGATGTTCTGGTCCGAGAACACATTGGAAATATCCATGTTGAACGTGCCCTTGAACACATTGCCCATACAATACTCATCCTTGCCCACGAACTGGTGGCAGGGATAGATATCACCATCGGGAGTAATGGCCACATACTCACAACCGGCACCGCAGCCCCGCAGACGCTTGATAACGCAGGGGCCCTGGCTCAGATCTACGTTGAAGTGGAAGAAGTTCACATCCTTGCGGTCGATCAATGTGCGAGCCAGCTTCTCATACTCGGCCTTGACCTGGGGCAGATCCTCCTCCTTAATGGCGAACGGATCGTCCAAAGGACCGCTGGCGGGCTCCACAGACACATGGCGGAAGCCCAGAGAAGCCAGATGCTCCACATCCTCGGAAAAGTCCAGATTCTCACGGGTAAAGGTACCGCGGACATAATAATCCTTATCACCGCGTCCAGCTACCAGCTTCTGGAACTTTGGCACAATGATGTCATAGCTGCCGGACCCGTTTGGCGTGATGCGCATATGGTTGTTGACCTCGGGGCGGCCGTCCAGTGACAGCACCACGTTCGACATCTCACGGTTGATAAACTCAATGGAGTCGTCATTCAGCATCATGCCGTTCGTGGTGATGGTAAAGCGGAAAGACTTGTCGTGTTTTTCCTCCAGGGAACGGGCGTACTCCACGGTCTGCTTTACCACGTCCATGGCAAGCAGAGGCTCGCCGCCGAAGAAATCTACCTCGATGTTGCGGCGCTTACCAGACTTGGCAACCACCCAGTCGATGGCAGCCTTGGCAGTCTCGAAGTCCATATTCATGCGGCGGCCGGTATTAAAATCACCGCCATCGGCAAAGCAGTAGCGGCAGCGCAGGTTGCAGTCATGCGACACATGCAGACACAGGGCCTTGACCACAGCAGCCCTGGGCAGAGCCATTGCCTCGTCCGGATCGATGTACTCGTCCGTGGTGAACAGCAGACCGTTTTCCTGCAGCTCACGCAGCTCACTCCACGCCTCCTTCAGGTCGGCGGGGGCATACTGAGGCAGCTTGCCAGCCAGCTCGGCGGGCATCTCCTCCCCCATCTGTTCCTGATCGGCGATCAGAGACAGCAGATCATAGCTCAGCTTGTCCAGCACATGAACCGCACCGCTGTTTACATCGGCGGCCAGATACTGGTCCAGCGCAGTAAAAGTGTGTACCATAGGGTTATTTCCTCCATAACTTTCTTCAGGACTATCAGCAGCGAACAGACATGAAAAAGGGTAGGCTGACGCCCACCCTTTTCAGAATCTTTGTCTGAATTTTACTGGTTCTCGCACTTCTGGTTGGCAACAGTGCAGGAAGTCTTGCAAGCGGACTGGCAAGAAGTCTGGCACTCACCGCAACCGCCCTTGGCGGCGCTGGCCTTCAGAGTGGCCCCGTTCAGAATCTGAATATGCTTCATAAAATTTGCCTCCAAATTTTTGCAGTAAAAGCTCTGCAATAGTTTTATTTATTATAACATGTCAATTCTATTTTTTCAATCATTTTCGTCTTTTTTTAGGCCGCTTTTTGCCAAAAATTCCGGCCACTGCTCCGCCGCACAGACAGCCGCACAGCACCTGAAGCCCGCTTTGTTCGATTCCAGCTCCATCATATAAAAACAGTCCAACGGTCAGCAGCAGTAAAAAAAGCATTCCTCCGGCTGCAAGTCCAACAGGCAGCGCTGCCCTGCCAATGCCTTTGATGGCGTAGAGACCACCTGTCAGAGCACCCAATACGCAGCTTAGCAGCACACAACCGTCCATCAGGTGCTCTCTCAGTACCCCCATTGAAATCAGCACCGAGCAAAGAAGCAGTACGAAAATCGCGGCCGCTGCTGCCAATAGACCGCCCTTCAGCAGCGCACACAAGTCTTTCGCGGTGCATCCTCTCCCTCTCCCCTGCCGTTCCTCCTGTTTTTTCATAAAAAGTACCCTCCCCATGGTTTTGTTCAAACCTATGCGGGGAGGGCACAAAATATGTGTTTATCTTACTGCTGAGGAGCGGCGGCGTTCTTGCTGGAGACAGCCCACTTGGTGACCTCCAGGCGAACACGGTCGGCGCCGGTCTCAAACACGATGGTGGCTTCCTTCACAGCGCAGATGGTACCGGTGATACCGCCGATCGTGGTGATCTCATCACCCACGGCAAGAGAATCACGCAGCTGCTGGGCCTCTTTCTTCCGCTTGTTCTCCGGGCGGATCATGAGGAAGTACAGCATACCAAACATCAGAACTAACATGATAATGGCGTCCAAAATTGATTACCTCCAATAACTTCTTCTGTCAAGATACTTCTATTAAAGAAGCGCTGGAAAATATTATAGCGTGTTTTAGAACGATTGACAAGTACTTTTCCAGAATTTCACCGGAAAAGGTCTTTTACTCCTGAGCGGGGCGGTCCAGTACACCGGAATAGGTCTGGCGGAATTCCTCAAAGGTCCCCTCATCCAGCGCGGTACGGATACGAGCCATCAGTTCATTATAGAAGTGCAGATTATGCAGCACCGCCATACGCATGGCCAGCATCTCACCGGAGATAAACAGATGACGCAGATAGGCCCGGGTATAGCTGCGGCAGAACGGGCAGTCACAGTCTGCATCAATCGGACGGGTATCCAGTTTATGCTTTTCGTTTTTGATATTGATCGTGCCCTTCCAAGTATAGAGCTTACCGTGGCGGGCATTGCGGGCCGGCATCACACAATCGAAGAAGTCCACACCCCTGGCCACGGCCTCAATGATATTGCTGGGCGTTCCGACCCCCATCAAGTAGCGCGGTTTATCCTGCGGCATATGGGGTTCAACCGCATCTATGATATCATACATGGTCTGAGTTGGCTCACCCACAGCCAATCCGCCAATGGCGAACCCGTCACACGGCAAATCGGCAATCCGCTTCATGTGCCACACACGCAGATCCTTGTAAGTGCCCCCCTGATTGATGCCAAAAAGCATCTGCTCGGGATTGACACAGTCGGGCAGTGCGTTGAGCCGCTGATGCTCTGCGATACAGCGCTCCAGCCAGCGGGTGGTTCGCTCGCAGGACTTTTTTACATAGTCGTAGGGGGATGGGTTTTCCACGCACTCGTCAAAGGCCATGGCAATGTCGCTGCCCAGATTGGATTGAATTTGCATGGACTCCTCAGGGCCCATAAAAATCTTGTGGCCATCCAAATGGGAGGCGAATGTGACACCCTCCTCCTTGATCTTACGCAGACTGGCCAGAGAGAAAACCTGGAACCCGCCGCTGTCGGTGAGCATGGGACCGTCCCATTTCATAAACTTATGGAGACCGCCCAGCTGCTTGACCACGTTGTCACCGGGCCGCAGGTGCAGGTGATAGGTGTTGGACAGCTCCACCTGGCAGCCAATTTCGTTCAAATCGTTGGCATCTACGCCGCCCTTGATGGCGCCCTGCGTACCAACATTCATGAATACAGGAGTCTGGACCGTACCGTGGGGGCATGTGAATACGCCGCGTCGGGCATGGCCCTCCTGCTTGATCACTTCAAACATGATGTCGTTCTCCTTTAGTTAGTCCTGTTTCCCCTGAAAATCGGCGATAAACATCGCATCCCCAAAGGAGAAAAATCTGTAACGCTCCCGAACCGCCTCCTCATAGGCAGCCAGCACATGGTCCCGGCCTGCCAGAGCGGAAACCAGCATGATGAGCGTGGATTCAGGCAAATGGAAATTGGTCACCAGTGCATCCATGGCCTTGAATCGATAACCAGGGTAGATGAAAATATTGGTCCAGCCGGAGCGGGCGGTCATGGTCCCATCCTCCGAGGCAAAGCTCTCCACCGTGCGGCAGGAAGTGGTGCCCACACAGATGACACGTCCTCCGTTCCGCTTGGTCTCGTTGATTATGTCAGCCGTCTCCTGGGGGATCTCACAATACTCGGAGTGCATCTCGTGTTCCTCAATGTCCTCCGCCTTCACGGGTCGGAAGGTACCAAGGCCGACATGCAGGGTCACATAAGCCAATTTTACCCCCATAGCCTGGATCTGCTCCAGCAGTTCAGGTGTAAAATGGAGACCTGCGGTAGGGGCGGCGGTAGAACCAAGGACCTTGGAATACACGGTCTGGTAGCGCTCGTTGTCCTGCAGTTCTGCCTTGATATAGGGCGGCAGAGGCATCCGGCCCAGCTGCTCCAGCACCTCCAGAAAAATGCCCTTGTAGTGGAAGCGAACCAGCCGCTTTCCGTCCTCAATCTCGGCTTCAATCTCGGCGTTGAGCTGGCCTTCGCCGAACTGGACCGTGGCGCCTGGCTTCAGCTTACGGCCGGGACGAACCAGGCACTCCCATAGGTCCTCTCCCCTGTCCTTCAGCAGCAGCACCTCACAGGCCCCGCCGGTTGGACGGTGGCCGATCAGGCGGGCGGGCAGCACGCGGGAGTTGTTGAGAATCAGACAGTCACCTGCACGCAGATACTTTGGCAGGTCGTAGAAATGCTGATGGCCCACTTTTCCGGTGTTCTTATCCAGGGTCATCAGGCGGGAATCGTCACGGTGCTCCAGAGGAGTCTGCGCGATCAGCTCCTCAGGCAAATAGTAATTAAAATCAGATGTTTTCAACGGGTCTCTGCTCTCCTTGCTCTATTGGGATTTTATGATAGTCACATAGTATGGGACGGGTCTCACTTGCGTTTGATGGGGCCCACATGAGTGCCGGGGAAATAGAATTCACAGATCTGGTTATATCGGAAGCCCTGCTTTGCCATAGCATAGGCTCCAAATTGACTCATACCGACCTGATGCCCCCAGCCAGAACCATCAAACGAATAGGTAGTTCCAGACACCTTGACGGTTCCTCCGCCCTCATTGCTGCCGGAAAGGCCGGGGCTCTGGGGCTTCAGCTCCGTAGTCTGGCCACTGCCGTCAATGGTATAGGCGGGATTTGAAACCTTACCAGTAGTCCCGCTGCCGTTGATTGCATAGAGACCATCCAGACCGTCCAGCGGCTGGCTGCCATTGACCAAATAACCGCCGGGTTTGCCCTCGGTGGGATGAACCGAACGGCCGTTAACGGTAAAGCGAATGGAATTCAAACCGAAGGCACTGCGGATACTGCTGCGTCCATCGCTGGGCTTGAAGGTGTTTTTCTGGCCATTGGCCCAGTAGACCTCCAGCTTTATGACGTTGCCCAGCTTTGAGTAGGTTAATACGAGGGAATCCACTGATGTACCAACACCAAACCCCTTATCATTCAGCCGACGGGTCAGTTCTCCGGCAGTATAAGTTACGTTCCAGGAGGATCTGGAGTTGATGCTGTCAGCTCCCTTCTCGTAAGGGTCTATCACACCGCACAGGTAGGGGTACTGATTGGTTGTATCGGTCCCCCAAACGTTTTTGGCGTCCTCACTGGCACCGCCGTTGGAGGAGGAATAGAACGTCTCCGCCAACCTGTCCTGATACCACAGCACTTGACCAGCCGTTTCATCTACCGCCCGGTCGCTGACAGCGGTGGGACCCCAGTCGCTGCTGCTGCTCCCGGTGCCGTTATAGACCTGACAGTGGTCGCTGCTGCACACATCAAAGCCCAGGGAATTGTGGCGGCTTTGGCGCATCACATAGGTTCGGGCACAAACGGCCTGTGTTTTCAGTGCCTCCAGCGGCCAGGAGCGGCCCATCTCATAGGGAGCTACCCCCTTGACATAGTCCTCCAGGTCAACCACGTTGACCACGGTCAGGTTGCCGCCGTTAAAGCGCTGGTAGGTGAACGCACCCCGGTACTTAACGCCCCAAAACCACGTGCAGGCGTCTGCCGCTCTGGTTACGTCAGGCATAATTGCCAGCCGGGTTCCCTCCCCCATATCGTACTGGAACAGGATGTTGGCGGTACCAGATTGAATCACGTTGATCCCATAGCTGCTGGTACCCACAATCTCGCTGTTTGGAATGGCCGCCTGTGCCTGTTCCGCTTCGGCACGATTCACGTAAGAACCTGCCCGCACCTGGTAGGTGCCATTGATATAGGCCACAAATCCGCCGGCGGCAGCTGCATCTGCCGCCGCCTGCTCGTAGTTTAAGTAATTCCCGGGCAGCTGCAAATGGTAGCAGCCAACCACCGTGCCCCCGTTATCGGTATTGGAGTAGGACGTGCGGTCACTGCCTCGAAACCAGGTGTTTTGCGTTTTGATGACGCTGACCTGTACCATATCAGGGCCGGTACGGCCAAGCTCTATAAAATTATAATTCGAATCGAAATAACCGAACCGATAGCCCGCACCATGCTGCTCGACATTCCAGAGGTTGGCACCGACCAGGGCCTCATGGGCCGCACCGGATGTGGAGGCCGCCAGGCCAACTCGGACCATCGTTTGCCCCGCTCCGCCAGTAACCACTGCCTGCGCAGTTGAGGTACACAGCGCGGCGGCCAGGCAAATAGCCGCTAAACGCCGAAATTTTATTTTCATAAGCTGCTCCATTTCTCGCTTTTCAGTTTTCGCGGCGGAGTCTATTGACACCCACAGGGAAAGATGATAGGATAAACACAAATTCCGCAGGATAGAGGTGCGGCTTTCATCAGTAAGAGTGGCCAGGGAGCCGAGCCCGTTTCAGCCACTCCAAAAGGGAACGCCGCCGAAGGGCCTTTCCACACGGCTGTGGATGGCTCTGGTCGTCCGGTCAATAGCCGTACGACTGTCATCAGTATGACTGATGGAGCGCTGTCTGCTTTTGTGAATATTCTGCCGTCACGCGAAAGCTATTGATGACATTATAGTACAAAATCAGCCGCTTGAAAAGCCGCTGATTTATTTTTTTCTGCGAAATTCATCTCTTGCGCATCATCTATTTTGTAGTCCTGACATAAGAATAGTACCGGACTGACTTGGAGGTAATGATCGATGAAGAAGTATAATGTAGGCGTTATTGGCGGTACCGGCATGGTTGGTCAGCGCTTTGTCACTTTGATGGAGAAGCACCCCTGGTTCCAGCTGACTGTCATCGCTGCCAGCCCCCGCTCCGCCGGCAAGACCTATGAAGAGGCCGTTTCCAACCGCTGGGCCATGCAGACCCCTATTCCCGAGGAGGCCAAGAATCTGGTGGTGCTGGATGCCAACGCCGACGTTGAGAAGATCGCCGGCATGGTGGACTTCGTGTTCTGCGCTGTCGACATGAAGAAAGACGAGATTCGCGCCCTGGAGGAGCGTTACGCCAAGGCCGAGTGCCCCGTGGTGTCCAATAACTCCGCCCACCGTTGGACCGATGACGTGCCCATGGTGGTCCCCGAGATGAACCCAGAGCATCTGGAGGTGATCCCCGCACAGCGCAAGCGCCTTGGCACGAAGCGCGGCTTCATCGCGGTCAAGTCCAATTGCTCGATTCAGTCCTATGCCCCCGCTCTGCATCCCCTGATGAAGTTCGGTGTGGAGAAGGTGTTGGTGTGCACCTATCAGGCCATTTCCGGTGCCGGCAAGACCTTCGAGCGCTGGCCCGAAATGGTGGATAACCTGATCCCATACATCGGCGGTGAGGAAGAAAAGAGCGAGCAGGAGCCCCTGAAGGTCTGGGGTCATGTCGAGAACGGCAAGATCGTCAAGGCCCAGTCCCCTGCGATCACCGCTCAGTGCCTGCGCGTCCCCGTGTCGGACGGCCACACCGCCGCCACCTTTGTCTCCTTCCGTGATAAGCCCACGATGGAGCAGATCAAGGAGTGCTGGGCCAACTTTAAGGGCCGCGCCCAGGAGCTGGAGCTTCCTTCTGCCCCCAAGCAGTTCCTGCACTACTTTGAGGAACCCGACCGGCCTCAGGCTAAGCTGGACCGTGATCTGGAGGGCGGCATGGCCATCTCTCTGGGCCGCCTGCGTCCCGATACCCAGTACGACTACAAGTTTGTCGGTCTGGCTCATAACACCCTCCGCGGCGCTGCCGGCGGTGCGGTTCTGCTGGCCGAGCTTCTGTGTGCCGAGGGTTACATTGACCACAAGGCCTGAGCTTCTCCCCTTACCTCTTATTTTGGAAAGGATATCGTCTTATGAGAACTCCTGTTTTTACGGGTGCGTGTACCGCCCTGGTCACTCCTTTTGATTCCCACGGCAACATCAATTACGATTCCTTCGGCCGTCTGATTGATGCTCAGATTTCCGCTGGTGTGGACGCCCTGTGCGTCTGCGGCACCACCGGTGAATCGGCCACTATGTCCATCCGTGAGCACATCGCTGCGGTGGAGTTCTGCGTAAAGCGCGTAGATCACCGGGTCAAAGTCATTGCCGGTGCCGGCAGCAACGATACCTCTGCCGCTGTCTACCTGTCCCAGCACGCGCAGGACTCCGGTGCGGACGCTCTGCTCCACGTCACTCCTTACTACAATAAGGCCAGTCAGACCGGTCTGATTAAGCACTACGAGTACATCACCGACCGCACGGATCTGCCCATTATCCTTTATAATGTACCCAGCCGCACCGGAGTCTCCTTCACGGCTGAGACTTACCGGATTCTATCTGAGAACCCTAAAATCAACGGCATCAAGGAGGCCAGCGGAAACTTCTCCCTGCTTGCGCACACTCGTTTTCTCTGCCCCGACGACTTCTACATCTGGTCCGGCAACGATGATCAGGTGGTTCCGATGATGTCTTTGGGAGCCAAGGGCGTGATCTCCGTGGCCTGCAACATTGTCCCCGAGGTCATGGTCGAGATGAGTCACCTCTGCCTTGAAAATGACTTTGAGGCGGCATCCAAGCTGCAGATCCAGTACATGGACCTGATCGATTCCCTGTTCTGTGAGGTCAACCCTATCCCCGTCAAGGCCGCTATGAACATGATGGGCATGGAGGCAGGGTCCCTGCGTCTGCCTCTGTGCGACATCTCCGAAAAGAACCTGGACGTACTGCGTGCCTCTATGGAGCGCATGGGTCTGTTGAAATAAGGAGCGCTATCCATGCTGAAGATAATCATTTCCGGCTGCAATGGCCATATGGGCCGCGTGGTGGAAAATCTCTGCAATGCCGACTCGGAAATCCAGGTCATTGCGGGATTTGACGTAATGGGGACTGCCGATCATGACTACCCTGTTTTTGCCTCTCCAACGCAGTGCAACACCGGTAAGGCCGATGCCGTCATCGACTTCTCTTCCCCTGCCGCACTGGATGGGCTTCTGACGTTTGCCCAGTCCACCGGCACCCCCCTGGTGCTGGCCACTACCGGCTACAGCCCGGAGCAGCTGGCTAAGATTGGCGCAGCCGCTCAGAGCGTCCCGATTTTCCGATCCGCCAATATGTCTCTGGGCATCAACGTCCTGCTGGAGTTGGTCAAGAAGGCCGCCAGTATTCTGGGCAACAGCTCCGACATTGAAATCGTCGAGCGCCACCACAACCGTAAGGTGGACGCCCCAAGCGGCACCGCCATGATGATCGCCGATGCGGCTGCCAGTGCACTGGATCACGAGACAGAATATGTCTATGACCGCCACAGTGTACGAAAGCCCCGTGATAAAAAGGAAATTGGTATCTCTGCCATCCGGGGCGGCACCATCGTTGGGGAGCATGAGGTCATCTTTGCCGGCCACGATGAGATCATTGAAGTGAAACACACCGCCCTCTCCCGCGAGATTTTTGCCCAGGGCGCTGTGGAGGCTGCAAAGCGTATGGCTCATGTGAAGGAGCCCGGGCTCTACGATATGGGCTTGCTGGTCCACTAAGTTTGGGAGGTTCCATATCATGAATCAGGCTTTCATCCGTACCCGTATGCTCATTGGCGACGGTGCTCTGGACCGTCTGCGCGCCGCCAGAGTAGCGGTGTTCGGTGTCGGCGGGGTCGGCGGATTCTGCGTTGAGGCTCTTGCACGGGCAGGTGTAGGCACTTTACACCTTTATGACGATGACACCGTCTCTGAGAGCAATTTGAACCGCCAGATCGTGGCCCTTCATTCCACGCTCGGACAGCGAAAAGTTCAGGTTATGGCGAATCGTGTTTTAGACATCAATCCCGACTGTCAGGTCCGGGCCATCCCCATGTTTTATCTGCCGGAAAATGCAGACGAGGTGGATCTCAGCCAGTACGATTACGTAATTGATTGTATTGATACGGTCGCTGCAAAGTTGGAATTAGTGTCAAGGTGTACTGCCTTACAGATTCCTATTATCAGTGCTATGGGCACGGGAAACAAGCTGGATCCAACTGCCTTTGTGGTCACTGATCTCTCCAAAACAGAGGGCTGTCCGTTGGCTCGTGTCATGCGGAAGGAGCTGCGGAAACGCGGCATCACGCATCTGAAGGTGGTCTACTCCAAAGAAGATCCCCTCTCCCCCATGCAGCCAATTGCGTATGAGGCACCTGCCGGTGCGGACACCAGACCTGGCTCTTCTGCCAGACGCGCGACCCCAGGCTCCATATCCTTTGTGCCAGGAGCCGCTGGCCTTGTCTTGGCCTCCGCTGTGCTGCGGGATCTTGGTCAATTTTAATCACACACAAAAAATTCCGGGATACGCTGCGTATCCCGGAATTTTCTTATCATCAGAGCGCTTACATCTGAGCTCTGTGGAATTTTTTCTTGCCTTTCTTGATCATCAGGCCATCCCCCGCCAGGTCGGCAGAGGTGTAGATCTGGTTCACATCCTCGACCTTCACATCGTTGACGGTGACACCGCCCTGCTCAATCAGGCGGCGCGCCTCCTTCTTAGAGGGCACCAGACCGCACTTGAGCATCAAATCCAACACACCAATCTGGTCATCCGTCAGGTCGTCAGCAGTCAGGACGGTGTTGGGCACGTTGCTCATGTCACCGCCGCCCACGAACAGAGCCTTTGCAGCTGCTTCGGCTTTCTTGGCCTCCTCCTCGCCGTGGACCAGAGAGGTCAGTTCAAAGGCCAGAATTTCCTTCGCGCGGTTCAGCTGTGCGCCCTCCCACTTGTCCATCTCGTCAATCTGCTCCAGCGGCAGGAACGTCAGCATACGCAGGCACTTGAGCACATCGTCATCGCCCACATTACGCCAGTACTGGTAGAAGTCGTAGGGGGAGGTCTTGTTGGGGTCCAGCCACACAGCGCCATTGGCCGTCTTGCCCATCTTCTTGCCTTCGGAGTTCAGCAGCAGCGTGATGGTCATGGCATGGGCATCCTTGCCCAGCTTGCGGCGGATCAGCTCTGTACCGCCCAGCATATTGGACCACTGGTCGTCGCCGCCGAACTGCATATTGCAGCCGTAGTGCTGGAACAGGTAGTAGAAGTCGTAGGACTGCATAATCATGTAGTTGAACTCCAGGAAGCTCAGTCCCTTCTCCATACGCTGTTTATAGCACTCAGCCCGCAGCATATTATTGACGGAGAAGCAGGCGCCCACTTCACGCAGCAGCTCAATGTAGTTCAAATTCAGCAGCCAATCCGCATTGTTCACCATCTGGGCCTTGCCCTCACCGAACTCAATGAACCGCTCCATCTGCTTCTTAAAGCAGGCACAGTTGTGCTGGATGATCTCAGGGGTCATCATGGAACGCATATCGGTACGACCAGAGGGGTCCCCGATGTAACCGGTGCCACCGCCGATCAGCGCGATGGGGCGGTTGCCCGCCATCTGCAGACGCTTCATCAGGCACAGAGCCATGAAGTGGCCCACATGCAGAGAATCAGCCGTGGGGTCAAAGCCGATATAGAAAACGGCCTTGCCCTCGTTGATCATCTTAGAAATCTCTTCCTCATTGGTTACCTGAGCAATCAGGCCACGTGCTTTCAGTTCTTCGTAGCAAGTCATGATTATTACTCCTCTTTCTATCACATAGTGTTCAATTCACGTATGGTTTTCTTAGTTTTTCCTCTGCTTTTCAGTATTCTGCCCCAGGGAATTGTCCTGATATAGAGGCCGCCCAAGCTTCCGAACCGTGCGGCGGCAAAAACGAGCAGCGTACCTTTGTGTTTCGCTCCATCTCGCCTCTTCGTTCGGACAGGAAGCGAAAAAGCCCTCTGTCCGATGATCGGACAGAGGGCTGAAACAGCGGTACCACCTCTGGTCGCCGCCTCCTCGCGAACGCGGCCTCATGGAGTTACTTGACTCCGACGCAATAACGGGCGCATCCCGGCCTGTCCCCTACTTTGCATTCACGCAGTTCGGGCGGCTGCTCCAAGGGGTAATTCGCGCAGGCATTCCTCTCCTCCGTTTCACCATACCGAAGGCTCTCTGTGCAGGACAAAACCTGGCTACTGGTTCCTTTTCCTCGCAATGCTGTGATTCTAGCACGGTTTTTTCTCTTTGTCAACCATTCATTCCTGGTTTACACGGTTTTCTTTCGCCCGGCTCGATACGACTCTGCCTGATCCAAAAGCTCACGGGCACTGTCCCGTAGTATGTCGGTCACGTTGGAGCCGCCGATAAGACGAGACAGTTCCTCCTCCCGCCCTGCTCGGTCCAGCCGCTCCACTCTTGTATAGGTACGGCCGTCACGCTCCCCTTTTTCTACCGAGAAATGGGTGTCGGCCATGGCAGCGATTTGGGGCAGATGGGTTACACAAAGTACCTGCTTACAGCGCGCCACGTCAGCCATTTTTTCGGCCACTTTCTGAGCCGCACGACCGGACACACCGGTATCCACCTCATCAAAGACAAGGCTTCCAATCCCATCATCCTCAGCAAGCACGTTCTTCAGCGCCAGCATGATGCGGGCCAACTCACCGCCGGAGGCCACCTTCTGAATTGGTTTCAGTGCTTCCCCCACGTTTGCGGACATAAGAAACTGCACCTGGTCCATACCGGTACTATCCATCCCGTCCTCACAGGTCAGGGCGGTAAATTCTGTTTGGAATTGAACCTTTGGCATATCCAGCTGGCGCAGCTCCTCCTGCACTCTCGTCTGCAACTCCTGGGCCGCTTTTTTGCGGGCCGCAGTCAGCGCCTTGCCGCGCTTGGCAGCCTCCTGCTTCGCCTGCACCAGTTCGCCCTGCAACAGGGAAATCGTGTCATCGGCCACTTGGATTTGGTCTAGCTCTTGGCGACACCGCTCCAAATAGTCCAGCATTTCATCCACAGAATTTCCGTATTTCTTTTTGAGACGATAAATTTGATCCAGACGGCTTTCCATCTGGTCCAACTCTTCCGGGGAAAAGTCCATCCCCCGCCGCAGATCGTACAAAGTCTCTACAATATCTTCTGCGGCGCTGCGAAGTGCAGCCAGCTTCTCGGTCATACCCTCCAGCTGGGGACAGTTTCGCGCTGCGGCATGAACCGCGCCTTCTGCTTCAGAAATAAGGCCGCAGGCACCTTGGAACTCATCGCCTCCAGACAGCGCGTACTCAGCTGCCTGAACTGCTTCCATCAGTTTGCCCGCATTACGAAGCAAATTCTTCTGTGCATCCAGCGCCTCATCCTCGCCCGGCTTTAACTCGGCACGCTCCAGCTCCCGAATCTGATAATTCAGCGTATCGACTCTGCGGGAACGCTCCGCCTCATCCATTTCAAGAGACGCGATTTTTCGGCGCAGCTGGCTGACTTTCTCATAAGCAGTTCTATAGTCCTCCAGCAGAGGGCCGGTTTTCCCAAAGTTGTCCAGATACCCCAAGTGGCTGGCGGGCACAAGAAGCTGCTGTCCGTCATGCTGCCCATGGATGTCCAGCAGTTGACGCCCCAGTTCCCGGAGCTGTGCGGTGGTGATGGTTCGGCCGTTAACCTGACAGACATTCCGTCCATCCCCCTGGATTTCGCGTTGGAGCAGCAGCTCCTCTTCTCGATCCGGGATATTATTTTCATCCAGCCAACGCAGTCTTGGCAAACCGGTGAACACGGCAGTCACCAACGCGGACTTGGCCCCCGTGCGAATCAGCTCTCGGCTGGTACGCTCGCCCAATACTGCGCTGATGGCGTCGATCACGATCGATTTACCTGCGCCTGTCTCGCCAGTCAGAACATTAAACCCGCTGTCAAAGCAGATATCGGCCGACTCTATAATTGCGATATTTTCAATGTGAAGCAGTGAGAGCACCCGATATTCCTCCTTGTTACTGCTTTTTCAACACTTGATCACTTCATCAGCTTGTGAATTTCGCTGGCAAACTGCTGAGCCGAAGCATTATCACGCATAATCAAAATACCAGTGTCGTCACCGGCCAGGCTGCCAACCATACCGGGGATGTCCATACTGTCCAACGCAGAGCAGGCCGCAGAAGCCAGACCCGGCATTGTGCGGACGACTACGATATTTTGGGCCACATCACCGGAGACAACGCCCTCTTTAAAGATATTTCGCAGACGAATCCCAGTACCGTGCGCGTCCTTACGCTCTGAGATCGTGTAGCAGTATCTGCCGCGACTGTTCAGCTCCTTCACCATACGCAATTCCTTGATGTCCCGGGAAATTGTGGCCTGTGTTGTGCTGTAGCCACGCTCCCTCAGGGCAGCCAACAGCTGCTCCTGGGTCTCCACTTCCATGCTCTGGATGATATTCTTAATCTCTTCCTGCCGTGCATTTTTCATAGCGTAGCCCCTCCTAACTTGTGGCTGATAAGGTGGTAAAAGCTGCGGTTTGTCAGTTTCACTAGTTTTGTGCTCCTTGCGGAACGACTGATTTCAACCCGGTCGCCTCCTGACAGCCGCACCGCTTTTCCACCGTCAACTGACAGGTATAAATACTTTCGGTTTCCTTTCGGCAAGCGGACTGTAATAATGCGTTCCGGGGCCAGCACCATGGCTCTGGCTGCCAGCTGATGGGCACATACAGGCGTTATGATAAGGCTGCTGGAGGTGGGCTCCACAATCGGGCCGCCAGCGGACATGGAATATGCAGTAGAGCCGGTCGGCGTCGCAACAATCACGCCGTCTCCGTGGATGGCGGAAACCCGAACATTATCAGCCAACACTTCCAGTTCCGCCACACGAGCCATAGACCCTTTGGAGATCACCGCATCATTCAAAGCCAAATCCCGGCTGATCAGCTTATCCCCACGAAAAACGTTCACATCCAGCATCATACGAGCTTCCGTGGTAAACCTTCCGCTTGCCAGGGCCGTCAGCATTTGAAGCTCGCTGCGTTCCAGCTCAGCCATAAAGCCCACACTGCCCATGTTAACACCCAAAATCGGCACATCATGGAGCGTTGCGTCCCGAGCTGCGTGGAGGATCGTTCCATCTCCTCCAAAGCAAATCAGCAGATCCGCTCGGGGCAGCTCCTTCTCCAGCACGGATACTGCTGTGTTGCGGGGCAATTCCACACGTTCTCCTTTTTTAGGGGTGAAGGGAATACAAATGACGGTGTCCGCTCCTGCGGCCCGCAAAATACGTTGGGACTCTTGAGCTACACGCAGTCCACGGTCCCGATAGGGATTCGAGCTGAGAATGATCCTCATTCCGCTTTCTCCTTCCAGGCACTGTGGGACTCCTCGACAAGCGCAGCCAAATCTCCGGTATAGGGCTCCCCCGCCCCGGCCTGTAAATAACCGAGATATTCAATATTTCCCTCTGGCCCCTTAATAGGTGAGAAGGTAATATCCTTTACAGTGAAATCGGCGTTGGCAGCGTGCTCAAGGAAGTGCTCTAACACCTCCATATGGACAGCCGGATCTCTGACAACACCTTTTTTCCCTACCTTATCCCGGCCCGCCTCAAACTGGGGCTTTACCAAGCATACAGCCTGTCCACACGCTTTCATCAAAGGACGCAGGGCAGGCAGGATCAGATTCAGGGAAATGAACGATACGTCTACAGAGAAAAAATCCAGCTCCTCGGGGATCTGCTCTTTTGTCAAGTAGCGGGCGTTGGTACGCTCCATACAAACCACCTGTGGATGGGTACGCAGCCGCCAGTCCAGCTGGTTATACCCCACATCCACCGCATAGACCTTAGTCGCTCCGTTCTGGAGCATACAGTCCGTGAAGCCTCCGGTGGAAGCACCAATATCGGCACACACCGCACCGTCCAGCGTGATGGGCCAGCATTGCATCGCTTTTTCCAGCTTCAGACCACCTCGGCTCACATAGCGCAGGGTCCTGCCGTGAATCACAATGTTTGCTCCTTCGGCAACCGGTGTCCCCGCCTTATCTACCTTTTGGTCGTTTACGAATACTTCACCAGCCATAATGATGGCCTGAGCCTTCTGTCTGCTCTCGACCAGACCCTGCTCCACCATCATAATATCCAGGCGTTTTTTAGCCACGTTTCAGCACCTCCAGCGCCTTTTTTGCAATTCCGTCTCCATCGAGTGAGAGATCTCGCTTAAGAAGTTTTACCGCACCGTGGGGAACAAGACCTTCACCACAGTTTATGCATCGAACATCAGCCACCACGTTCGCCTCGGCCAGAGCAGCCTCCAGACGCCGCCCCACGCAGCCACTGTCTGCACTTTCCTCAGGCACGATCAAGGCCCCAGTCTTTCTGACCGACTGGATTACCAGTGTAGCGTCAAGCGGTGTAATGGTATTTAGCTTTATAATCTCAGCGTGGATGTTTTTCCGCTCAAGCAGTTCAGCTGCATAAATTAGATCATTGATCTGCATCCCGTAACCGGCCAGTGTCAGATCGGCTCCCTCACGGAGGACGACTGCGGCCGCAGCTCCGGAATCCGCAGTATAGGTGCCTTCGCCCCCTCGCGGATAACGGACAGCCACGGGACCACTGATTTCTTGAACCGCCCGCCGAAGCATATGCTCCAGCTCCAGAAAACTGGAGGGAGCCAGTACCGTCATACCGGGTACACTGTCCAGATAGGACACATCGAAAAGGCCCTGGTGCGTCTCTCCATCCTCACCCACCAAGCCGGCTCGATCCACGCCAAACACCACATGGAGATGGTCAATGGCCGTATCATGGAGCAACATATCGTAGGAGCGTTGAAGGAACGTGGAGTACACCGCAAACACGGGAACAACCCCCTGCTTGGCCATGCCGGCGGCCATACTGACAGCACAGCCTTCCGCGATGCCCACATCAAAGAAACGATCCGGATAAGCGGTCGCAAACGGCTGCAGCCCGGTGCCGCTGACCATCGCGGCCGTGATCGCGCACACCCGCTTGTCCTCCTGCCCCAGCTTCACCATTGTATCCCCAAAAACATCGGAAAAGTTCCTGCTGGAAGCTTTCAGCGGCTTTCCTGTGGTCGGATCAAACGGAGAAACACCATGAAATGCATCCGGATTCTCCTCCGCATACATATAGCCTTTTCCCTTTACAGTCTTTACGTGCAAAAGGACAGGCTCATTTAGCTTTTTCGCATAGGTCAGAATTTCTGTCAGGCGGTAGAGATCATGTCCGTCAACCGGGCCTAAATAATTAAAGCCCATATCCTCAAACATACTGCATGGAAGCAGACTGTGCTTTATTGCCTGCTTTGCGCGGTGAATGACCTTATCCGCCCGCCGGCCCAACTCAGTGGAATCCATAATGCGGTGGTAATACTTCTTGAAGGACAGATACTGGGGCTTGAGGCGCTGCTTGGCCAGATGCTCTGCAACAGCACCAACGCTCGGGGTGATGGACATTCCATTGTCGTTGAGGATGACCAGAATCTGTTCCCCGCTCTGACCTGCATTGGACATTCCTTCATAGGACAACCCGCCGGACAGAGCGCCATCCCCAATGATGGCAATGACGTCGTAGTCCTCCCCCATCAGAGTGCGCGCCCGCGCCATACCCAGGGCTACCGCCACAGAGTTTGAAGCGTGACCTGCAATAAAGGCATCATGGATGCTTTCGCTGGGTTTTGGAAACCCAGCTATGCCGCCATGCTGCCGCAGTGTTTCCATGTCTTCGCGGCGGCCGGTCAGCATCTTGTGGACATAGCACTGGTGTCCCACGTCAAAAACCAGTCGATCTTTGCTGGTGTCAAAAACTTTGTGGAGTGCCACCGTCAGTTCCACTGCACCCAGATTAGAGCCAAGATGTCCGCCTGTCTTGGAGACATTCTCAATCAACTCCTGGCGCAGCAGCTTACATAACTCCTCGCCCTCGCCGTCCGTTAGGTTGGCCAAAAGGGGGCTGTATTCTTCTTTTTTCTGCATATTTGACACAATTTGTTCCTCATTTTCGGACCGGTCCGCAATCACTAGCCGGACAGGCGCGCCCAGCAGTTTACTTGTTTCTCTTGGCCAGCAGTCTCGCCAGCCAAACATGAAACTGCGGATCTTCAAAGCCGTTCAAACTGTCAACTGCCTTTTCAGTCAGCTTCTCTACCAGCTCAGCACACCGTTCCAGCCCCAGCAGGCTGACAAACGTTGTCTTTTCATTGTTCTTGTCCGAACCGACCGGTTTTCCCAGTTCCTGGTCCGTGCTTGTCACGTCTAGCATATCGTCCCGAATCTGGAAGGCCAGCCCGATGGCCATAGCGTACTCATGGAGCTTCCCACGCTGCTCCATCGTACCACCAGCCGCGATACAGCCAAGCTCAGCAGCCGCAGAAATCAGGGCGCCGGTCTTGAGGAGCTGGAGCTGCTCCAGCTCCTGACGGGTCAGCGCCCGGCCCTCCCCCGCCATATCCAGTACCTGGCCGCCAACCATGCCCGCAGCACCGGCATTCTGGGCCAGACACCGCACGGCAGCCACAATACGGTCGGCAGGCAGTTCGGCCTTGGCCAGTTGACCAAAGGCGGCGGTCAGCAGAGCATCGCCCGTCAGGATCGCGGTAGCCTCCCCGTACACCACATGGTTCGTGGGGCGGCCGCGGCGCAGATCGTCATTATCCATGGCGGGCAAATCATCATGAATCAGAGAGTAAGTATGGACCATCTCCACACCGGAGGCAAACGCCAGCGCATCCTCTTTGCTGCCGCCGCACAGAACACAGCTCTCCAACGTCAGGATAGGCCGGATGCGCTTCCCGCCGGACAGCAGGGAGTACTCAATCGCCTCACGCAAATCCCCATAATAGGCACTGTCATCAAACGCATGGGCCAGATACGCTTCAATCAGCTTCTGGTCCTTCGTCATCAGATCTGTATAGTTATGTTCCATGTCAGCCCTCCTCTTGAAAGGCTTTTTCCTGGGGTTGTCCATCCTCACCGGCCGTCAGCAGTGTCACCTTCTGCTCCGCCTTATCCAGCAGTCCCGTGCACTCCTTCAGCAGCTTAGCCCCCTCCTCGAAGAGCGCCATTGCCTCTTCCAGTGGGGCATCTCCCCGCTCCAGAAGGGAAACGATTTCGTCCAGCCGGGACACGGAAGTTTCAAAATCCATCTTCTTTTTGGTCGCCATCGGATACATCCTTTCGCGTTTGACTTCCAAAGGAAGTAAAATTTATTCTTTGTTTTTATCCGTCACACGACAGTCCAGCACACCATCTGCGAGACGCAGGGATATCCGCTCCCCTACCGTTACATCATCCGTACTTGATAACACCTTGCCCTCTTCCGTCTTTGCGATGGAATAGCCGCGGCCCAGTACCTTTAGGGGGCTCATGGCATCCAGAGAGGCTGCCAGGGCTGCCAGCCGGTGGCGGCAGACGGAAACCGTCTTTTCCATCGCATTGGACAGCCGCGTACTCTGATAGTCCAGCAGCAGATGTTTATTCTGGAAATAGTAGGTTGGGTCGGTAAGGGCTTTGCTGCGGGCCAGTCGCTCCAAATTCTTGCGATTTTGCTCCAGACGACGGCCAATAGCGCCCTCTAAGCGCTTCTGGCGGTGGAGCAGATCGCTGTAGATCTCGTTCTGGTCGGGGACTGCCAGTTCCGCGGCATTCGACGGAGTCGCTGCACGTACATCAGCCACAAAGTCCGCAATGGTAAAATCGGGTTCGTGGCCTACTGCGGAAATGACGGGGATTTCCGACTGGTAGATGGCCCTGGCGACCATTTCTTCATTGAAGGCCCACAGATCCTCCATGGAGCCACCGCCGCGGCCGGTAATGATCAAATCGGCCGCATTCTGCCAGTTACACCAGCGGATGGCGTCGGCAATCTCCGCGGCAGCGTTCTCTCCCTGTACACGGACAGGAACCACCCGCACCTGGCTCATGGGCCATCTGGCACCTAAAATACGCAGCATATCCTGGACTGCCGCTCCCACAGGAGAGGTCACCAGGGCGATACGCTTGGGGAACATCGGCAGCGGCTTCTTGTGCTGAGGATCGAATAGCCCCTCGCGCTGGAGCTTCTCTTTCAGCTGCTCAAAGGCCACATGGAGATCGCCTGCCCCCTCAGGGGTGAGATGATTACAATAGAGCTGATACTGACCGCTCTTAACAAACACCGTCACCCGCCCGGATGCAATCACCTGCATACCGTTCTGTGGCTGGAATCGCAGGGATGCAGCGTCACTGCGGAACATAACGCAGTTTATGGCACCGTCGCTGTCCTTCATGGTAAAGTAGTGGTGTCCTGTACTGTGGCGCTTGTAGTTGGAAATTTCGCCCCGAATCATCACGCCGGACAGAATCCCGTCCTGCTCCATGATCCCCTTGATATACTGTCCTACCATGGACGGAGTCAGAACGGGCCGCTCTCCCCTTCTCATAGCCTTTCCTCGCTGTGGAGGGCGCGCCAGGTCAGAATAGCGGTCCCCATTGCGTTATCGGTGGCATACTGCGGCTTGGCAAATACAGCACCGCAGGTCCGGCTCATAGCCGTGCGCAAGTAGCTGTTGGAGGCCACGCCGCCAGAACACAGCACGGGCAGACCGGGCCATTGCTTTTGCGCCTCTAATGTGGTGCGCACCACCACGTTAGTGACGGTATCCAGCGTAAAGCGGGCTACCGTGGCAGGCTTCTCCCCCGCCGCTACCATCGCTTTTACCTTGTTCTCCATACCGGACAGAGAAAAACGTAAATCGTTCTGTTTTACCCGAAAGCCCTTGCCGCCTTCCGCCTGACGATTCAGCTCATCCAGAGCCTTTCCCGCCGGGAACGGAAGCCCCAGCAGAACACCGGTCCGGTCAATGAGCTGACCGGCCGAGATATCGCTGGTGCCGCCGATAATCTCCGCCTTCACGGTATAACCGTCCGGCTCTACCCGCAGCAGCTCTGTCGTACCGCCGGACAAATGCCAGGCCAGAAATGGGCGGTCCAGTAACTCCAGCTGATCTGCCGACCAGGCGGCAGCGGCCAGATGGCCCTGCTGGTGGGAGTGGGCAAAAAAAGGCACCCCCAAGGTGCTGGCCAGATTCCGGCCCTGGGAGGCGCCCGCCAGAAAGCAGGGCATGTAGGAGCCCTCCACCGCCCGGGGACGGGTGCTGGCTCCTACTGCTTCCAGCCCGCGGAGCAGGTTCTCCTGGGCCAGGCGGTCAAACAGCTCTGGCAGCTGTTTGACGTGCTGAAACAGGGCGTCACTCTGCCGCAGCCCCAGTTCACCGGGAGAGACAGCGAGAAGGCGACCTACGTTCATGCCCTCATGGCCGTCAAAAACAGCCACTGAGGTGGTGTAGTTGCTGGTGTCAATACCTAAGACAGGCATCGTTATTCCTCCGTATCGGAAGCCGGTTCCGTCTCGGTCTCCCCAGCAACGGTTTTTTCAGGTCTGGCAGGGACATCCGCAAACTCGGTGCGGACGAAGGTGCCCAGAATGCCGTTGATAAAGGAGACAACTTCCTGGGGCTCGTAGTTCTTTGCCATCTCAACGGCCGCATTGATCGCCGCGGCGTTGGGCACATCGGGCATATACAGCACCTCGTACATGGCGGTGCGCATGATGGCGGCGGCCATACGGGGGATGCGGCTGAAGGACCAGCTCTTGGAATACCGGGCGATATAGTCATCCAGCTCCGGGCCGTGAGAGAAGGTACCCTTCACCAGCTCGGTGATATATTCAACCTGCTTCTCGTTTGGGAACTGCTCATACAGAGGGGACTCCTCGGCCAGCTCCGCAAAGCGCTCACGGGTCAGCTGCTCATCCAGCACCTGCTCAGCGCTCTTATTGCTGAAACCCAGGGAAAAAATCATCTGTACCGCAATTTCACGGGCATTATTTCTCGTCATCTTGTATAACCTCCAACAGGTCGTTTCTCAATTTAATCGCAACCCTATTATATACATGAATATGCAAAAAAGAAACCCCTAATTTTCAATTTCCCAAAAATTCACACTTTGTTCTTCTATATTTTACCTTATTTTATTCCGTAAATTGCAGAAACAAATGGGGCC
>JAHHSC010000100.1 GCA_020025455.1 Lawsonibacter sp.
CTCCTTCAGCGAGTCCACAATGGCATCTGCCAGCATATCCAGTTCCGCTTCCTTGTCCTCGTGGAGGGCAGAGGCCAGCGAGAGCCGCTCGTTGAGGAGGGTCATGTTCTTCAGCTCATCGTCAATGAACTTCTGCATGAGGTCGCCGGACTTGCAGGCCCAGGAGCCGTTTTCGATGATGGCGAAGGTGCGGTTCTGGAGGTTGAGGGCCTTCATATCCTCCAGATAGTTCTTCATGACCGGATAAATACCCAGATTATAGGTGACCGAGGCCAGCACGATGTGGCTGTACTTGAAGCTCTCGGCAATCAGGTAGGACACATGGGTGTTGGATACATCGTAGAGAGCCACGTCGGTGATGCCGCGCTCACAGAGCTTGGCGGCCAGATTCTGCGCGGCGGCCTCCGTATTGCCGTACATGGAGGCGTAGACGATGAGCACGCCCTTCGTCTCCGGCTCGTAGCGGCTCCACTTGTCATACTTGTCGATAAAGTAGCCCAGATCCTTGCGCCACACGGGGCCGTGGAGGGGGCAGATGAACTTGATCTGATCCAGGATGCCGCCCGCCTTTTTCAGCAGCAGCTGGATATGGGGGCCGTACTTGCCCACGATATTGGTGAGGTAGCGGCGGGCCTCGTCGATCCAATCGCGGTCAAAGTCCACCTCGTCGGCAAAGAGCTTGCCGTCCAGGGCGATGAAGGAGCCAAAGGCATCGGCGGAGAAAAGTGCGCCGTTGGTGGTGTCGAAGGTGACCATGGCCTCAGGCCAGTGGACCATGGGGGCGGCTACGAAGGTGACATTGTGGGTGCCAAAGCTGTAGGTGTCCCCCTCCTTCACCTCAATGCAGGTGTGGCCGTCCACATGGAAGCCAAACTGACGCATGAGCATGAAGGACTTCTCCGTGGAGATGATCTGCACCTTGGGGTAGCGCAGCAGGATCTCCTCAATGGAGGCGCCGTGGTCAGGCTCCATGTGGTTGATGACCAGATAGTCCAGGGGCTTGCCCTTCAGCAGATATTCGATGTTTTCCAGCAGCTGGCGGCAGGCGGACCAATCCACCGTGTCGAACAGGACGGACGTTTTATCCAGCAGCAGATAGGCGTTGTAGCTGACCCCGCGGGGGATGGGGTGGATATTTTCAAACAGAGCCAGACGGTGGTCATTGGCCCCTACCCAGTAGAGGTCTTCTGTAACAGATCGGACGCAATGCATAACGAAATCCTCCTTTATTCTAACCGTGTGGGGCCGTTAAGCCTCGATAAAGTGATCCTTGCTCTCGGCACACTCGGGGCACACCCAGTCCTCCGGGAGCTTTTCAAACAGCGTGCCGGGCGCGATCTCCCCATCGGGATCGCCCAGCTCGGGGACATACTCATAGCCGCAGCCGCCGCAGACGCAGCGCTTGCCGATGGGGGCTGGCTTGGGGACGCGGGGCCGCTTCATCTTGACCATGGGAGGTGCGGGCTGCTTCTCGCCGCAGTCCAGCGCAGCGGTCAGCAGGGGCAGGATCTCTGCCACATCGCCCACGATGCCGTAGTCACAGTTCTTAAAGATGGGGGCGCCGGGGTTTTTGTTGATGGCCACAATGGTGGAGGCGTCCTTGATGCCCTTCAAATGCTGGACCGCACCGGAGATACCGCAGGCGATGTACAGATTGCCGGTGAATTTCTGGCCGGACATACCCACATAGCGGTTGAGCGGGACATACTTGAGGGTCTCGGCCACAGGGCGGGAGGAGCCGATGGCGGCGCCGGCGGCCTTGGCCAGCTCCTCGATGAGCTTCATCTGCTTCTTCTCCCCGATGCCCTTGCCGGCGGAGACCACACGCTCGGCCTGAATGATGGGGGTGTCCATGGGGATACCCACGGTGAAGTCGTGGCCGTCCTTCTTCAGGTGCTGGACCAGTGCGTCCACCTGCTCGGCGGGGGTGCCGTCCCGGAGGATCATCTTCTTGCGCACCCCGGTGATGGGAGCGGGCTTCTTGGGCCGGCTGGAGGAGCCGCTCTCGCCCTTGGGGGGCTTGCCCAGAATATGGGAGGAGATGACGACCCGCTGGATCTCGTTGGTGCCCTCGTAGATGGTGGTGATCTTGGCATCCCGGTAGGCGCGCTCCACCTCCATGCCCTTCATGAAGCCGGCGCCGCCGTGGATTTGCAGCGCGTCGTTGGTGACCTCCAGGGCAATGTCGGAGGCGTACATTTTGGCCATGGCAGACTCCATGCCGTAGGGGGCGTGGTTCTCCTTCAGCTCAGCGGCGGAGTAGACCAGCATCCGGGCGCAGCGCAGCTTGGTGGCCATATCGGCCAGCTTGAAGGAAATGGACTGCTGGAAGCCAATGGCCTTGCCAAACTGGATGCGCTCCTTGGCGTAGTCCACCGCGTTTTCATAGGCGCCCTGGGCAATGCCCAGCGCCTGCGCGGCAATGCCGATGCGGCCGCCGTCCAGCGTGGCCATGGCGATTTTAAAGCCCTCGCCCTCTTTGCCCAGCAGGTTTTCCTTGGGGACCTCCACGTTGTCGAAAATCAGCTCTGCGGTGGAGGAGGAGCGGATGCCCATTTTGTCGTAGTGGTCGCCAAAGTAGAAGCCCTTCCAGCCTTTCTCTACGATAAAGGCGCTGATGCCGCGGGTGCCGATATCCGGGGTGGTGACGGCAAAGACCACATAGGTGTCCGCCTTGGGGGCGTTGGTAATGAAAATTTTGTTGCCGTTGAGGACATAGTGGTCGCCCTTGAGCACAGCGGTGGTCTCGGTGCCGCCGGCGTCAGAGCCTGCGTTGGGCTCGGTCAGGCCAAAGGCGCCGATTTTTTCGCCGCGGGCCAGAGGGGTCAGGTACTTCTTCTTCTGCTCCTCGGTGCCAAACGCAAAGATGGGCCAGGAGCCCAGCGAGACGTGGGCCGACAGGATCACGCCCGCACCGCCGTCCACACGGGCCAGCTCCTCCACGGCAATGGCGTAGCTGAGGGCATCCAGACCCGCACCGCCGTATTCCACGGGGTACGGAATCCCCATCAGGCCCAGCTCGCCCAGCTTGCGGATGGCCTCATCCGGAAATTCGTTCTGCTGATCCAGCATGAATGCGATGGGCTTGATCTCTTCCTCCGCAAAGGCGCGGACCTTGGCGCGCAGCTCCTCGTGCGCTGGGGTGGTTTGAAATAACATGACGCGACCTCCTTGAATTATACTTGATAAATTTAGTCCAGTTTTAAGCAAAAAGAGAAGCACCCCTCTTACGGAGCGTTCAAAAGCTGACGCAGGCTATAGCTGCGCAGCTCCCGGTTCAGCTTCTCCTGAATTTCAAACAGGTGGCAGTGCAGGGTGCAGCCGCCGTGGGCGTTCCGCCAGGCACAGTCATACGCTTTGTCCATGCAGGCACTCAAGTTGCTGCTCTCATCCACCGCCATCATCAGATCGTAGAGGGAGCACTGGGACAGATCAGCGGTCAGACGGCACCCGCCCGCCGCACCGCGGACGATCTCCAGAAACCCGGCATTGGAGAGCTTTTTGATGATTTTGTAGGTAAATGCCTGCGGCAGCATCTGGGAGTCGGTGATTTCCTTCACGTTATGCAGTTCTCCGTCCGATATGGCACGCAGGACGCGCAGGGCATAATCCGTTTCGCGGGTGATGAGCAGAGGAAACACTCCTTCCAGACTGGTTTGTAGTTACAATATATCAATATGGACTAAAAATGTCAAGTATAGAGCCGAAAAATTATGCCCAATTGATAAAAGCGAACAAAA
>JAHHSC010000101.1 GCA_020025455.1 Lawsonibacter sp.
CCCAAAAAGACCCGTCCACGGCGTTCTGCCAATGGACGGGCCTTTTCATCGAAAAGCGGGAGCTTACTGCCAGAAATCGGTCTTGCCCTTTAGACCGATGGTCTCGGCCTTGAATACGGGGTCCTCGCCGACCTTCTTCTGACGGATGTAGTCCTTCAGACAGCCAATCACGGGCTTCATCAGCAGGAAGATGACCGGCACGTTAATGATAGCCATCAGGCCCATGAGCACATCGGCGGTATCCCAAACCACACTCATTTTGGCCACGGCACCGAAGTAGACCACCACGATGGCCAGCAGCTTTTGGGCCGTGCGGATGGCCTTGCTCGGGGTTTTGCCGCACAGATAGGCCATACCGGTCTCGGCAAAGAAGTAGTTGCCCAGCAGGGTGGTGAAGGCGAAGAAGAACAGTGCGACGGTGATGAACACCACACCGCCCTGGCCGAACACATTGGACATGGCGGTCTGGACGTAAGGCATACCGGACAGCTCAGCGGCGGGCTCAACGCCGGAGCACAGCAGCAGGAAAGCGGTGGCGGTGCAGATGATCAGGGTGTCGATAATGACGGAGAGCACCTGAACCAGACCCTGCTTTACAGGGTGGGTGACGCTGGCGGAACCGGCGGCAGATGCGGCGGCGCCCACGCCGGCCTCGTTGGAGAACAGGCCGCGCTTGATGCCCTGCATCACCGCAGAACCGGCAAAGCCGCCGAAGATGGCTCTGAAGTTAAAGGCCTCAGAGAAGATGGAGGAGAACATGGCGGGAATGCGGTCGTAGTGCTGCACGATCATAACCAGAGCAGCGGCGATATACACAGCACCCATAATGGGCACGACCACGCCGGTGATCTTGGAGATCTGCTTGCCGCCGCCGGAGATACAGATGGCGAACAGAGCAGCCAGCAGGACACCCACAAGGATAGGAGTCAGCTTAGCGTCGTAGAACTGGTACGCCTTGAAGGAGTCGGCCACGTTGAAGGAGGCCACCAGATTGAAGCCGATCATGTAGGTCAGGATCATGAACACGGCATAAATCACGCCGAGCCACTTCTTCTTCAGTGCGCTCTCGATGTAATAGGCAGGGCCGCCGTAGGAACCACCGTCCTCGGCGCGGCGCTTATAGATCTGGGCCAGGGTGCCCTCCACAAATGCGGTGGCAGCGCCCAGAATGGCGGTGACCCACATCCAGAAGATGGCGCCGGGGCCGCCGGTGCAGATCGAGATGGAGACGCCGGCGATGTTGCCGGTGCCAACGCGCGAGGCGGTGGAGACCATCAGGGCCTGGAAGGAGGAGATGGAATTGCTGTCAGATTTGTCCTTCTGCAGGATGACGCGGAAGGATTCGAACAGGTAGCGCAGCTGGACACCTTTGGTGCGGATGGTGAAGTAGATTCCGCCGCCCAGCAGGAGGATGATCAGAATGTAAGTGTACAGATAGTTACTCAGGCTGCCAATAAACTTTGCATACAGATCTAACAAGGGTGATTACCTTCTTTCTTCGTTCTTCTCAGTTCTTGTTCACACAGGTGACAAACGCAGCTTCACCTTCTGCGCTTGTCGAATATATGTAAATGAAGTGACCGGGACAGGTACTCCAATACATATTCTCCAGCCACGCTGTTGCCCTTGGCGTCCAGGGCGGGGCCGAAAATTCCAATCCCCATTTCCTGATCCACCACGGACAGCAATCCGCCGCCCACGCCGCTCTTGGAGGGGATGCCCACGCGCACGGCAAATTCCCCCGAGCCATCGTACATCCCGCAGGTCAGCATGATGGTCTTGACCGTTTTGACGGTCTCGCGCTTCAAAACCCGCTCGCCGGTCCGGGGCAGGATGCCGTCGTTGGCCAGCAGCAAGCCCATGCCTGCCAGACTGTCCGAGGTGACACTCAGGGCGCACATCTTTACATAGAAGTCCAGCGACTCCTCCACGCCGCCCACCAGATAGCCCTTGCTCTCCAGCAGGTAGGCAATGGCCCGGTTGCGGGAGATGTGTGCCATCTCCGACTGATAGACCTTCTCGTCGATCACGATGTCGTCGTCCATGCACAGCTTGCGGACGGTCTCGATCATTGCCTCAAAGGGCAGCACAGGGACCAGATAGCTGCACACGACAATGGCTCCCGCATTGATCATGGGGTTATAGGGGGAGCTGTCGGTGTTTTCCAGCTTGAGCAGGGAATTGAAGGGGTCGCCTGACGGCTCCATCCCCACATTTTTGAACACGGCTTCGGGACCGCACAGCTCCAGAGCCATGGCAAGGGAGAAGATTTTGGAGATGCTCTGGATGCTGAAGCGCACGTTGGTGTCGCCCAGCGCAATTCGTTCTCCGGTAATGGAATGGATGCTGATGCCAAGCTGGCTGCCGTCCACCTTGCCCAGCTCCGGAATATAGGTGGCCACATGACCCTCTGAGGTCTTGGCTCTTCCCAGCTCCAGGGCCTTCGCCACAATTTTCTGCATATGGATCCCTCCAGTGAAGTTCTGTCTGAATCCATTATAGCATAGATCCCGATGCCCCTGTCATTCCCATTCTCTCTATCCCTTATAGCTAAAAACTATATGAAAAAGAAGCGCAGATTTATGCATATTTCATCACGTCAGCCGACGGGTCAGATCCTCGATAAATTCCTGACTGATGGAGGAGAGGGGGCGGTCCGAGACGGTGACGTAGCCGAACTCCAGCAAAAAGCCGCAGTTTTGGATGGGAATAGAGGTGGAGTGGTACCCCGCCTCCTGGAGGGAAAAGTCGTGGATGCCGATGCTGTAACAGTCGCTGGTGGAGAGCATGTACAGCAGTGTGGCTCGGCTTGAGAGGTATGTGATGCGGGAACGCATGGTTTCGGTGTCCTGTCCCCCCTCGGCCAGCAGCTGATAGATGTAGTCATCGCACTGGCCCAGATACCACAAAAAGCCGTACTCCGACAGCGTGTGCAGATTGATGGGCTTCCCCTGCTCCAGCAGCGGGTGTCGGCAGGAGAGAATAATGTGGGGCTCCACATTGGCCAGAAAGTGGTACTCCAGTCCCAGCTTCTCAAAGACCCGATCCATCTCCTGACGGCGGCGGCTGTCAAAGTGAAAGACCCCCACATCGACCTGGCCGTTGGCCACATCCTCCAGTACCTCGTCCGCATTGCCCTCGTACAGCCGGTGGGAGAAGGTGGGCTGGTCCTTGTGACGCAGGACCACCTCGCTGAAGCTTTCCATAATATGGGAGAAGCGAGTCATGGATACAGCTAGGGACTGAGATTCCTCGGGCTCGGGGGTCTTTTGCAGGGAAAAACGGTCCATTTCGGTGAGAATTCGCTCTGCATGGCTGAGAAATTCCACCCCGTCCGGGGTCAGAGTCACGCCGGAGCGGCTGCGATGGAACAGCCTGGCTCCCAGCGTCTCCTCCAGGTCGTGGATGATCTTTCCAAGGTAGGGCTGCGAGATGTAGAGGCTCTGTGCCGCCTTGTTGATGGAACCCTGCTTGGCTACCTGCACAAAATACGCCAGGTGGCGAAGATTAACATCATACCTCATGGAGCTCCCTCTTTCTTCCGGCCATAGCCGAGGACTGCCTCGGGGCACGCTCACGGGTGAAAGTTTGCAGGTAAATTCCAAAATC
>JAHHSC010000102.1 GCA_020025455.1 Lawsonibacter sp.
ACGACAATTATATCACACATGAAATATATTTCCAGTCTTTCGGGGCCAAACGTGCTACCTTTTACATACATATTACATGCCATTACAAACCCATGAAAAACCGCCTGCCCTTGCGGGCAGGCGGTCCATTTATTGCTCCAGCAGCTCCAGCAGCAGCCGCACATTCTCGCGGGCGGCCGCGGTAAGCTGGGCGGAGCGCTCACGCAGGTGCTCCCGCACATTGTGGTAGTCGGCCAGCAGCCGGTCGGCCCGTTCGATTGCCCGGTCAGCATCGAAGTGCTCCACCGTTCCCGCCTCCGGCAGTCCCAGCTCCTCCAGATAGCTGGCCACCTTGGGGTCATAAACCAGCCCCAGGGAGGGGACGGCCACCCGTGCAGCAAAGATCAACGTGTGCAGGCGCATGGCCAGACACAGCTTCCCCATACCAATGACCGCCATCAGCTCCCGCGGCGTGCAGCTCTCCTCCAGCAGGAAGGAGCGCTCCTCCATCTGCTGCTGCACCCGGCGGGACGGCTCCAGGTCCTTCTCCCGCTGCATGGGCAGGAACACCACCTCCAGACCGTGGCGGCGGTGCAATTCATCACAGAACCGCGCCAGCTGGTGGAAAAATTCCTCGGTATCCAGCCAGTTTCGCACCGACACGGCCACAAAGTCGGCATTTTTTTCCACACCGGCGGTGGACAGCAGCTCCTCCGCCCGCTCCCGGGGCGCAGGGTCCATACAGAATACAGGGTCTGCGGTGACCCGCAGTTTTTGGGCCTGCACCCCCATCTTTTCCAGCTCCTCTTTGGAGCTGTGGTCCCGCAGGGTGACCAGATCGGCCCGCTCCACCACCTTCTTCACCCAGCGGCGGTTCCGCTTGCGGCGGACAGGCCCGATGCCGTTGGCGTACAGCATGACCGGCTTGTGCAGGCGCTGGGCCATGCGGATGACGGAGAGATAATAGAGCAGGGACCGGGTCGAGGTGCTGTCTTGCAGAAGGCTGCCGCCGCCGAAGAGCAGGGCGTCACTGCGGCGGAGCGCAGCAGCCACCCCCTTCATGGAGAATCGGGAGACTGCATCCACGCCGTAGCGGCTGTGCGTCTGCTCCGGGTCGTTGGACAAAACGGTGACGTCCACCTGGTCGCTGACCGCCCGGATCGCTTTGAGAATGGACTCCAGAATGGCGTCATCCCCGGCGTTGTTGAAGCCGTAGTAGCCGCTCATAACAATATGGTGGTCTTTTTTGCAGACCTGGCGGTACAGATCCAGACAGTCCTGGGCCATGCGGCTGACGGAGTAGTGCTCCTGGACCACCTGGCGGCCATAGTCCCCCAGCTCCTTGCGTCGCGCGGGTGGGAGGGCAAATCCGGTCTTGATGGCCTCCAGCAGCTGATCGTCCGTGGCGGTGGGGTCGGTGCGGCAGCAGAAGTTGGTATCCATGGCCTTCTGGAGCAGCTCCGGGACAAACAGTCCGGTATGGCCCTGTGCGCCGGACAGAACAGCGGGTTTTCCCGCCGCCATAGCCTCCAGTGCGGCACGGCTCACGCCCACGAACAGATCACAGGCGGCCACAATCTCGTTGATGTCGGTGCGCGGCCCGGTGAGGGTGAGACACGCCCGGCCGATCTGTCTGTTGACGGCCTCGGCCCTGGCCTTCAGCTCCTCATAGACCTCACCGCCGCCCACAAGGACCATCCGCAGATTGGGGATAGCCTTCTCCAGCGCAGGGGCCAGCTCGATGAGCTGGCGGGCGGTGGGGGCGGTGAAGGCGTCCAGACGGCACACATGGGTCAGCACCGGCGCATCCCCCAGCCCCAGCTCCTTCCGGATTCGGGCTCCGGACACCTCCGGGGAGAACTTCTCTGTATCAATTCCGTTAATGGTGATGGCAATGTGGTCGGCGGGGACGTGGTACTCCTCCTCCAGATAGGTCTTGATGTCCTCGGACACAGCCAGGGTCCGCTGTCCCCAGTCGGACAGCAGGCGCAGAGGGCCCGTGACCCGGTAGACGCCGTGGCAGGAGGTCACAAAGGGAACCCCCAGCTTTTTGTGGAGCCGACCACAGATGAACCCGGGGATACGGGCGTGGGCGTGGAGCACATCCGGCTTTTCCTGCTCAATGACCTGACGCAGGATCTCCCCGCTTCGCCGCATATCCTTCAGGCTGCGGCGGTTCAGGGGCGCCTTGTAGTGGCGGATGCCGGCCGCCTCCACTTCCTGCTCGTACACGCCGCCGTTGGACACGATTACCACCTCATGTCCCTGGTGCTTCAACTGCTTGGACAGCTCCACGATATGGGTTTCGGCTCCGCCGATGTCCAGTCCCATGGTGGCCATAAGGATTTTCATGTCAGCCGCTCCTTTGCTCTCAGTAGTCGATGGACAGCACCATTCCGGTAAACTGGGCATAGGGGGTATTGTAGCTCCGCGCGGAGTTGACACCCAGGTCGTAGATCCGGTTCAGCAGGACACGGCCGTCGCTGACGATGCCCTTTCCCTCCACTGTGATGACCAGATTGACCCCGTTTTCAACGGGAACGGCCCGATAGGTGCCGTCATCCAGATCGGTCATACGGGTGCCGGGGGCGCGCTGGATATCCACGATCTTCCCCAGGTCGCCGCCGGTGCTGCGTCCCTCCTCCTGGAGGTGGTCGCCCACACGGACGGCATCCGCCACATAGTCATAGACCCCATCGACACGGATCTGGTAGGTGATGGTGGTGTCGGTGGTGGAGGTGCTGGTGATCTCCAGCTCGTTTTGTTTGGTGTGCAGGGCCACGGCCAGCACAGCCACAACCAGAACCGCCAGCAGGTCGATCACGCTGACCTTGCCAAAGAGGCGTCCGTTTTTATCAATGATCTTCATGCCTGCTCCTCCCGCTCAATGGCAACGACGGGGCCGCTGCCCATATAGCCCTCGCCGCGGACATAGGCCATATTGCCCACCCGCAGACCGTAGCCGCTGTCCAGCTCCACGGACATGTCCCCCTCCTTGCCGGAGGTCTCCACCGTGACAAGCACATCTTCAAAGCCGTCCACAACGGCGTCCACATAGCGGCCGTTCTGGTTATCCAGCACCTGGACCACGGCGGGGACCGCCTCAGCCGAAACCACCGTGCCCAGCTGGAAGTTTTTCACGTTGTCCACCAGATTGTCGCCGGGCTGGATCAGGCCGCTGGTGCCCTCCTGCCAGCGCTGGAAACGCAGGGTGTAGCGCACCGTGGACGATGCGTTGGGCGCATCGGTGCCGGGGGCGGGGGCGGGCTTCAGCCGGTTCCACACCAGCAGACCGCCTGCCACCAGAGCCAGCACCAGGACGATACCGTCGAACAAATTCAGCTTCAGGCGAAATTTAGCATTCTTTTTCTGTTCCATGAGTTGCTCCTTTCAGCACGTCCAGGTAGACGTCCTCGATGTTCTTCGCGAATATCTCACCGGTAAACCGGGTCTTGAAAATCTCCTCGGCCCCGCTGCTGAGCTTCGTTCGCAGCTGAGGGTCGTCCATAAACCGGACGGTTTTCTCGGCCAGGGCAGTACTGTCCCGATTGGGGAACACAAAGCCGTTCTCCCCGTCCAGAATCAGGCTGGGATTGCCGCCGATGTCACTGACCAGGGCGGGCAGACC
>JAHHSC010000103.1 GCA_020025455.1 Lawsonibacter sp.
GGGACGAGCGCCGCACCACCATTGATGCCCACCGTATCCTGTTTGAGGCGGGCAAAAACGCCAAGAAGCGGAAGAAAACGGTGGATGCGGTGGCCGCATCGCTCATTCTGGAGGGCTACCTGACCTTTAAGAAGAACAGCGGCAATGCCCCCAAACCATAGGGAGGAACATCATATGGAGATCAAATCTGTTGTTGGCGCTTATTTCAGCGCCACCGGCACCACGAAAAAGGTAGTCACCGCGCTGGCTGAGACGGTGGCGGAGGCGCTGGGCGCTGAGTACCGGGAGTTCCCCTTCAACGCCCCTGCGGTCCGGCAGGAGGAGGCGGCCTTCTCTGCCGACCAGCTGGTGGTCATGGGGGTGCCCGTGTACGCCGGACGTGTGCCCAATCTCATTATGCCCTATATCCGCGACCTGGTGAAGGGCGGCGGCGCGCTGGCTGTGCCCGTGGTGCTGTATGGCAACCGCAACTTTGACGACGGCCTCATGGAGCTGCGCAACCTGATGCGCGATAACGGCTTCCATCCCATTGCCGGCGCTGCCGTGGTGGGCGAGCACGCCTTTTCCAAGATTCTGGGTGCCGGCCGTCCCGATGCCGACGACATGGCACTGGTCCAGAAGCTGGCCGAGGGCGTGATTGCCAAGGTCCAGAGCTACACGGAGGCCCCGGCTGAGGTGGTCGAGGTGGAGGGCTGTGACCCCATCCGCCCCTATTACACCCCGCGCGACCGCCACGGCGAGCCCATTAAGGACTTTCTGAAGGCCAAGCCGGTCACGGACAAAGAAACGTGCGTCAACTGCGGCCTGTGCGCCCAGATCTGCCCCATGGGAGCCATCGACCCTCAGGACGTGTCCAGCGTGGTTGGCAAGTGCATCAAGTGCTGCGCCTGCGTGAAGCGCTGCCACACCGGGGCTAAGTACTTCGACCACGAGGGCTATCTGTACCACCAGCATGAGCTGGAGGAGCAGTATGCCGGACGCCGCGCCGAAACGAAAGTTTTTCTGTAAGCCACTGGCTTGATTGCGGAACTTGAAAACGCCTTCCTTTGCGGGAAGGCGTTTTTTGAAACGCACATTCCCAAAAACCGCAGCGAAAACGAGAAGGGGACCGGAAACCGGCAGAAACCGGATCAAACGGGCGCCCAGCCCGATGACTTAGTCTTTCGTTTTTGGGAAAGATATTATATAATGGCACGGCAAGAGAGGAGAACGCTCTTATGATACAAATTGGAAATCTCTCCCTGCCTGTGGGCGGGAATCTGGAACAACTAAGAAAACGTGCCGCCCGTGCCCTGGGTGTCCGGCCCGGCGCGCTTGGTGAGCTGACGGTCGTGCGCCAGTCCATTGATGCCAGAAATAAGTCTGAGGTGCGCTGGATCTACACGGTGGAGACCGACATGAAAGACGAGGCAAGCCTGGTGAAAAACGCGCCAGGCCGCCAGGTGAAGCTGGTGACCCATAAGCCCTATGTGTTCCCGCCGGTTGGAAGAAAATCCGGTCTGCCGCCGGTGGTGGTGGGGATGGGCCCGGCCGGACTGTTTGCCGCCCTGTTCCTGGCCCGGAACGGCCTGCCCCCCATTGTGCTGGAGCGGGGCCGGGACGTGGACCGGCGGGCCGCCGATGTGGAGCACTTCTGGCGCACCGGCCAGCTGGATGAGAACTCGAACGTCCAGTTCGGTGAGGGCGGGGCCGGCACCTTTTCGGATGGCAAGCTCACCACCGGCACCCACGACCCCCGCATCAGCGCCGTGATGGACGTGCTTGTGGAGGCCGGGGCCCCCGCCGATGTGAAGTATTCCCACAAACCTCACATCGGAACGGACGTACTCCGGGAGGTGGTCAAGACCATCCGAAGGGAACTTATCTCCCTGGGCTGTGATGTGCGCTTCGAGCATCGGGTGGTGGGCCTTGAAAAGTCCGGCGACCGCCTGACCGCCCTGGCGGTAGAGAGCCCGGAAGGGACGTACACCCTGCCCTGTGACGGGGCAATTTTGGCGCTGGGCCACTCGGCGCGGGACACCTTTGCCATGCTCCATGCGCAGGGAATCCCCATGGAGAAGAAGAATTTCGCCATCGGGGTGCGGATTGAGCACGACCAGCAGGCCGTGAGCCGCCAGCAGTACGGCCCTGCCTTTACCCAGCTGCCGCCCTCGGACTACAAACTCTCCTGCCACCTGCCATCCGGACGGTCGGCCTACACCTTCTGTGTCTGCCCCGGCGGCCAGGTGGTGGCCGCCGCCTCGCAGCGGGGCAGACTGTGCACCAATGGCATGAGCCTCCGGGCCAGAGACGGCGCAAATATTAACGGCGGCCTGCTGGTCGGTGTGGGACCCGAGGACTTTCCGGGGGATGTACTGGCCGGTATGCGCTTTCAGGAGCACTGGGAGGAGATCGCCTACCGGGTAGGCGGCGGAAATTACATGGCTCCCGCGCAGCGGGTGAAGGACTTCCTGGACAGTCACCCCAGCGATGGGCCGGGGGCCGTTCTGCCAACCTACCGCCCGGGCGTGGCGTGGGGACAGGTGGACGACGCCCTGCCCCAGGAGGTCACCGCTGCTCTGCGCGAGAGCCTGCCTCTGCTGGACCGGAAACTGCACGGGTTTGCGGCTCCGGACGGGGTGCTCACCGGCATCGAGACCCGGTCCTCTTCTCCGGTGCGGATCTGCCGGGATGAGAGCGGTCAGTCCGCGCTGCGGGGGCTGTATCCCTGCGGCGAGGGTGCGGGTTACGCGGGCGGAATCGTGTCTGCCGCCGTGGACGGCATCCGCATGGCAGAGGCCCTGGCCCTGGGAAAATAAAGCTCTTTTTTTCGATTTTCATAGAAAAAACCTCTAAAAAGCGTCTCATTTTGTGAGGGTTGGTCTTGCGGAATGTGCCGGTTTTGTGGTAGGATAAAGACAAATTTTCAAGATACAGGAGGCCCAAGTATATGAAGCAGGATATGATCGTGATTCTGGATCTGGGCAGCGAGGAGAACCCCCGTCTGGCCCGTGAAATCCGCGCCCTCGGCGTTTACAGCGAGATTCACCCCCACGATATTACCGTGGAGGAGCTGGACGCTCTGCCCAACGTGAAGGGCATCATTCTCAACGGCGGACCGAACCGAGTGGTGGACGGCGTGGAGATCGATGTTTCCAAGGACATCTACAACTACAAGGTGCCCGTTCTGATGGCTGACCATAAGGGCGACGCACCTTGGCCCGAGGATCCCGAGGAGCGTAAGAACGTGCTGTCCGGCTTTGTGTTCGGTCTGTGTGGTGCTGAGGCCAACTGGAATATGGATAACTTCATCGCCGACCAGGTGGAGCTGATCCGCCGCCAGGTGGGTGACAAGAAGGTGCTGCTGGCCCTGTCCGGCGGCGTTGACTCCTCCGTTGTGGCCGCTCTGCTCATCAAGGCCATTGGCAAGCAGCTGACCTGCGTGCACGTCAACCACGGCCTGCTCCGCAAGG
>JAHHSC010000104.1 GCA_020025455.1 Lawsonibacter sp.
CTGGTTTTTGCCCACGGTGAGGGAGGTCCCGTTCAGCAGCTGCTCCGGTTCCTGACCGGACAGCGGCAGCCAGATGCGGCTTGCGAAGTGCCCCAGGATTTCAGGGGTAAGACCGCCGTTCTCCCCGGAGAGGGCCTCTGGGGTGGTGCGGATGGAGAGGATCGTATCCGTCCCCTTTACTGCCTCCGCCGCCTGGGTCAGAAAGGCTTCCACCGCCCCTGCCCGGTCACGGTTCTCCAGGGGCACGTCAGCCATCCGCGGGCAGGAGGCCTCCTCCAGCAAAATTTCGTCAAAGCCCAACCGGGCCAGCTCTCCGCAAAGGCCCGCCACATAGTCCCGCGCCTTTGGGCGGGTGGGGTCCAGCCACCGGCTGCCCTGGGGGTCTCGCCAGTTGCCCTTGCCCACGCGGATGCCGGCGCTGGCGTTGTAGTAGGGCACTGCGTCATCCGGGAAACACACCACGCGGGCCACGGTGTAGATTTCGCCCTGATTCCAGGTTTTGAGCCTTTCGTTGACCCCCTCCAGGGTGCTGTTCACCCCGGAGCGCAAGGCCAGCTCCTGCTGGGACTGCCAGTTCAGCTGACCGGACCGGGCCTTCATGGTGACCACTGCCACGTTGGCTCCCGCCTCCTTCAGCGCTTGGGAGGCACTTCCGTCCAGAAGGGCCTCCAGCGGCAGCTCCAGCGCGGATGTTCTGCTCTCCGCGGCAGGCGGCCGGTTTTCCGGCTCTTCCTGCTTTTGCGCGCTTTTGTCCTCCTCTGCCAGCTTCAGGTCCTCGTGGTCCACCGGGTCCTCCCGCTGCTCATTCTGCGAGAAGAAGGGCAGCTCAAGTCTCAACCCGTCTTGCGAGTAAAAAATGTAATTCTGGCCCAAAAATAGGCCCAGCAGTACCAACAGCACCAGCACTGCCAGCACCACTGCGATGGTCTTGAGCACATCGTGGACCGTCCTGCGGCCCCGGTATCCGCCCATACTGCTCGATCGACGCACCCATCTCACCCCCACGTTTTCATACAGTACGGATTATTATTTGTGAAAATTACGGTGCGTAACTATTATAGCAGGGTGATTGCGCTTTTACAACCAGAATACCGCTTCGTCTTTCGAAGCGAGTTCTCTCAGATCACCATGCCCCCGTCCACACGGAGTACCTGTCCGGTGATGAAGGACGACTCCTCTCCCGCCAGAAACTGGATGGCCTTGGCCACTTCTTCGGGCTTTCCAATGCGGCCCAGGGGTGTCTCGTCCTCCAGGGCGGCCAGATCCTCCCGGGTGAGGTGACCGTTCATCTCGGTGGCAATGACGCCGGGAGCCACGCAGTTTACCCGGATGCCGGAAGGGCCCAGCTCCTTTGCCAGCGCCTGTGTCAGGCCGATAATGCCCGCCTTGGCTGCGGAGTAGGGCGCCTCACAGGACCCGCCGGTAACGCCCCACATGGAGGAGATGGTGACAATTGAGCCAGATTTCTGCCGAACCATGCCGGGGATGGCCGCTTTGATGACATAGAACACCCCGTCCAGATCCACCCCCATCACCTGACGCCACTGCTCCGCCGTCGTGTCGGTAAGGAGCTGCTGTGGCAGCGCGATCCCCGCGCTGCATACCAGGGCATCCAGACGACCCAGCTTCTCCTCTGCCTGTGCCACCAGGGCGGCGGCCTGCTCAGGGTCGGACACATCCCCGCCGATGGCTTCCGCCCGGCTGCCGGAGGCACGCAGCGCGCGGACAAGCTCTTGTGCTTTCTCCTCGCTGCGGTTATAGTGGACCGCCACAGACCAGCCCCGCTCAGCCATATAACGGGCCGCCGCCGCCCCGATTCCCCGTGAGGCCCCGGTAATCAACACGCATTTCGACATTGTTTTCCATCCTTTTACTGGAATTTTATCTTAACTTATTTATCCTATGCTTTTTCCCGCAATGTTTCAAGAGTTTTTTAAGAATTGCCCCTTTCTCTTGTTCTTTTCCTAATTTGCGCTATAATATTATTTTACTAGTTGCAACTCATAAGAGGAGGCGTGCGCTTTGAAACGGCTGCTTTTTATCTATAATCCAACCTCAGGCAAGGGCAAGGTGGTTTCCAACCTGTCCGTTATTCTGGACCAGTTTGCCAAGTGCGGCTGGCTGACCACCGTCTACCCCACCCAATACCGTGGAGACGCTGTGAAGGCAGCCCGCGAGCTGGGGCCTCAGTTTGACCGTGTCGTGTGTGCGGGCGGCGACGGTACGCTCAGTGAGACGGTGTCCGGCCTTATGGCCCTGGAAACACCGCCTCTGCTGGGCTACATCCCGGTCGGCTCCACCAACGACTGCGCAACCACCTTCTCCCTGCCCCTGGACCCCGCCAGAGCCGCTCAGGTTGCCGGAGCCAGCGGCATCCCCCGTCCCAGCGACATTGGGATGCTCAACGACCGCTCCTTTGTGTATGTGGCTGCCTTCGGTGCCTTCACCAAGGTGGCTTACGGCACACCCCAGGAGCTCAAAAACACCTTTGGGCACCTGGCCTATGTCCTGGAGGGCATTGCCTCCCTGCCCAACATCTCCCCCTACCACCTGCGGGTGGAGCACGACGGCGAGGTCATTGAGGACGACTTTTACTTCGGGATGGTGACCAACGCCCTGTCCATCGGCGGCATTAAGGCCCCCAAGCGGGAGCACGTGGTGCTGGATGACGGTCTTTTTGAGGTAAACCTGGTAAAAAAGCCGGTGAGTCTACTGGATGTGGCCGATGGCTTTCAGTCTCTGCTGGCCCCCGGACTGGTCAGCGGCGGCGCTCTGGTCCACTTCCAGTCCTCCCACATCACCTTCACCTGCGACCGCCCGCTCCCCTGGACCGTTGACGGGGAGTACGGCGGCGAGGCCACGGAAAACCAGGTCCACTGCTGTCAGCAGGCCCTGTCCATTGTACATGGCGTTTAAACGCAAAAATACCCCGATGTCCAGCCGGACACCGGGGTATTTTTATTACTTCAGGACCTCGTTCAGATCCATCTCCTCTGCATCGTTCCACAGCCGCTCCAGAGCGTAGAACTTGCGGGCCTCATCCGTAAAGACGTGGACCACCACGCTGGAGAAATCCATAAGCAGCCATGCGCCGTCCCGGTGGCCCTCGATGTGATGGGCGGGCTCGCCGTTCTTCTCGGCGGCCTCCTCGCAGGCGTCGGACATGGCCTTTACCTGGGTGCTGGAGGTCGCGGTGCACAGCACAAAGTAATCGGCCAGGGTGGTCAGACCCTCCGTTTTCAGGACCTTGATTTCCTGCCCCTTCTTGCTGTCCAGGGCCTTTGCCAGCAGAGCTGCTAATTCATAAGAAGTCAAAATATTGTTCTCCCTTCAAGTTTTGGTCACGCAGCCTGCTCAACAGGCTGCTGCTCGGGTGTTTGCTGTACCGGCGTCTCCGGCTGAGGTACAGGCTCCGGGGTTGGTTCGGGCCTGAGCGTTGGCTCCGGCTG
>JAHHSC010000105.1 GCA_020025455.1 Lawsonibacter sp.
ATTTTAAATGCTCGGCGGAAGTGAATTCCGCCTGCGCAAATTCTCGCTTCGCTCGCATTTTGTGCTCGCCGACAAGCTCGCTTTCTTACTGCTCCTCCGCAGGCGTCTCCTCCATGCGGGTGCAGGCGATGGACAGGTCGTCCAGCTGCTTGTCGTCGACCACGTCCGGGCAGGCCATCATCAGGTCGGATGCATTCTGCACCTTGGGGAAGGCAATGACGTCGCGGATGGAGGGGGCGCCCGCCATCAGCATACACAGACGGTCCAGACCGTAAGCCAGGCCGCCGTGAGGGGGCGCGCCAAACTTGAAGGCGTTGACCAGGTGGCCGAAGCGCTCCTGGATATCCTCGTCGCTGATGCCCAGCGCCTGGAAGGCCTTCTCCTGCATCTCAGGGGTGCTGATGCGGATGGAGCCGCCGCCCAGCTCCGTGCCGTTGAGCACGATATCGTAGGCACGGGCGCGGCAGTGGGCCTTGTCGGTCAGGATCTTGTCCTCGTCCTCCACCATGGGGGCGGTGAAGGGGTGGTGCATGGCCATGTAGCGGTTCTCCTCCTCGGACCACTCGAACATGGGGAACTCGGTGACCCACAGGAACCGGAACTCCTTGGGGTCCACCAGACCCATCTGCTTGGCCACCTCGCAGCGCAGGGCGCCCAGCGCGGCCCACACGACCTCGTTCTTCTCGTCGCCCACGATCAGCACCAGGTCGCCGTCCTTGGCCTCCGCCCGCTCCAGAATGGCGGCGTTCTCCTCGTCGGTGAGGAACTTGGCGTAGGAGGACGTGACCTTGCCGTCCACCAGACGGGCCCAGGCCAGACCCTTGGCGTGGTAGGTCTTGGCGAAGTCGGCCAGCTTGTCGATCTTCTTGCGGGGGAAGGCCTCGCCGCCGCCGTTGACGTTGATGAGCCGGACGGAGCCGCCAGCGGCCACAGGGCCGGAGAACACGCCGAAGCCGCAGTCCTTCACGATGTCGCTGATGTCCTTCAGCTCAAAGCCAAAGCGCAGATCGGGCTTATCAGAGCCGAAGCGGTCCATGGCCTCCTGCCAGGGCATACGCTGGAAGGGGGTCTGCACGTCCACGTCCAGGACCTCCTTGAACACCCGCTTCAGGAAGCCCTCCTGGATGCCCATGATGTCGTCCTCGTTGACGAAGGACATCTCCAGGTCGATCTGGGTGAACTCGGGCTGGCGGTCGGCCCGCAGGTCCTCGTCCCGGAAGCAGCGGGCGATCTGGAAGTAGCGGTCAAAGCCGGACAGCATCAGCAGCTGCTTATACTGCTGGGGAGACTGGGGCAGCGCATAGAACTTGCCGGGGTGGACACGGGAGGGGACCAGGTAGTCTCGGGCACCCTCGGGGGTGGACTTGGTCAGCATGGGCGTCTCAATCTCCAGGAAGCCCTGCTTGTCGAAGTAGTCCCGGGCGATCATGGTGATCTTGTGGCGGGTGGCGATGGCGCGCTGCATCTCGGGGCGGCGCAGATCCAGATAGCGGTACTTCAGGCGCAGCATGTCGTTGGCCTTGGAGTTCTCCACGATCTCAAAGGGAGGGGTCTCCGACTTGGCCAGCAGACGCAGCTCGGTGACATAGATCTCGATGTCGCCGGTGGGGATCTTGTTGGTCTTGGCCTCACGCTCGCGGCAAAGGCCGGTGACCGCCACCACATACTCGCTGCGCAGGGAGGCGGCCTTTTCAAAGATGGCCCGGTCGGTGGCGTCATCGAAGGACAGCTGCACCAAACCGGTGCGGTCACGCAGATCCACAAAGATCAGTCCGCCCAAGTCACGCTGCCGCTGGACCCAGCCGCACAGGGATACGGTCTTGCCCGCGTCCTCGATACGCAGGTCACCGCAGTAGCCGCTGCGGTGGAAATTCTGAAGATTGTCCACTAGTATCACTCCATTTTGTAGTATAGAATCAAATAATAACGGTTTGTTATCGGATTTTGCCCATGATCGGGGGCGCATCAATCCTGGGCCGCGCCCTTATCCTGGATGGGGGTGCCCTGATTCAGCTGGGCCAGCCCCGTTTGGATGAGGGCGGCGGCCTCCTCATAGCTCAGCTTGACCTGCTCCCCGGAGCGCATATCCTTCACGGCACACACGCCCTGGCTGATCTCCTCCTCGCCCAGAATCAGGACATAGGGCACGCGGATCTTGTCGGCATAGGTCATCTTCTGCTTGAACTTCTTCTGCTCGGTATAGAGCTGGGTGCGGATGCCCTGCCCGCGCAGCTGGGTCGCCAGCGTGATGGCCGGGCCCAGGTCATCGGTCATGGGCAGGATCAGCGCGTCGGTGGGGGCGGTGTTCAGGTTCTCATTCAGATACCCCTGATCGCCCAGCACGAAGAACAGGCGGGTCAGGCCGATGGAGATGCCCACGCCGGGCAGCTGCTTGTCGGTGTAGTACTCGGCCAGGTTGTCATAGCGGCCGCCGGAGCAGATGGAGCCGATCTCGGGGTGGTCCAGCATGGTGGTCTCGTAGACCGTGCCGGTGTAGTAGTCCAGGCCGCGGGCGATGGTCAGGTCCAGCGCGAAATTCTCGGCGGGAACGCCGAAGGCCTTCAGGTTCCGGGCCACCACGGTCAGCTCGTTCAGGCCCTCGTCAAAGACCTCGTTGCGGCCGCGGTACTCCTCCAGAGACTCCAGCACCTGCTCGTTGGTCCCGCTGATGCGGATGAACTTCATGATCTCGGCGGCCTCCAGCTCGGTCAGTCCGATCTCCTCCCCAGTGAGCAGGTCACGCACGCTCTTTTCCCCGATCTTATCCAGCTTATCCACGGTGCGCATAATGTCGGTGGCCTTGCGGGTCTGGCCCAGCATGGCGTAGAAGCCGTTGAGGATCTTGCGGTTGTTCACCCGGATCTGGAACCGGCGCAGACCCAGGGCGGTGAAGGTGCGGTAGATGATGGCGGGGATCTCCGCGTCGTTGGAGCTGTCCAGCTTGCCGTCGCCGATGATGTCGATGTCGGCCTGATAGAACTCACGGAAGCGGCCGCGCTGGGCGCGCTCCCCGCGGTAGACCTTGCCGATCTGGAAGCGGCGGAAGGGGAAGGCCAGGTGGCTGTAGTTCAGGGCCACATACTTGGCCAGAGGAACGGTCAGGTCAAAGCGCAGGCTCAGATCAGAGTCGCCCTTCATAAAGCGGTAGATCTGCTTCTCCGTCTCGCCGCCGCCCTTAGCCAGCAGTACGTCGCTGGCCTCGATCAGGGGCGTATCCAGAGGGGTGAAGCCATAGAGGGAAAAAGACTCACGCAGAATTTCGACCATGGTGTCAAACTGAATCTGGCGGGCGGGAAGAAGCTCCATAAAGCCAGACAGGGTGCGGGGCTGTACCTTACTCATAGTCATGTTCCTTTCTCATTCAAATTCTCTTGCTGTAGGCCGCTTCGCCGCAGGCGGGGCCGGATACCGCGCATTGCGCGGAATCAATCCTATCCTCCTTCCCCA
>JAHHSC010000106.1 GCA_020025455.1 Lawsonibacter sp.
TCAACATGAACGGCAACAAGGTCAGCGAGGTAGAGCTTTCCGACGCCGTGTTCGCGATCACCCCGAACGAAAAGGCTGTTCACATCGCTGTTGTGAACTACCTGGCTAACCAGCGCCAGGGCACCCAGAACACCAAGGTTCGCCGCGAAGTTTCCGGCGGCGGCAAGAAGCCTTGGCGTCAGAAGGGCACCGGCCACGCACGCCAGGGCTCTACCCGTGCTCCTCAGTGGGTACACGGTGGCGTCTCTCTGGGCCCCAAGCCCCGCAGCTACCGCTACCACATCAACGACAAGGTCAAGCGTCTGGCAGTCCTGAGCGTTCTGTCGGACAAGGCCAACAACGGCAACATGGTCGTGGTTGACAAGCTGGCTGTCGAAGAGTACAAGACCAAGACCGTCGTCGCAATGCTGAACGCAGTGGGCGCCGGCAAGAAGAACCTGATCGTCAACGATGTTGTCGATGCAAAGTTCGTGAAGAGCGCTGCGAACATCGCAGGTGTGAAGACCACCTTCGCAGGCAGCGTGAACACTTACGACGTGCTGAACGCCGACAAGCTGATCATCAGCGTCGACGCAGCGAAGAAGCTCGAGGAGGTGCTGGGCTAATGAAGACCGCAATGGACATTATTCTGAAGCCTGTTATCACCGAGAACTCCATGGCAGGCATCGCTGAGAAGAAGTACACCTTCAAGGTTGCTACCGATGCTACCAAGATCGACATCGCTCGCGCTGTCGAGACCCTGTTCCCGGGTACCAAGGTTGCTAAGGTCAACACCATTTCCGTGCGCGGCCGTTACCGCCGCCAGGGCATGCATGAGGGTTACACCGCTGCTTCTAAGAAGGCAATCGTGACCCTGAGCAAGGACTCCAAGGAAATCGAGTTCTTCAACAGCATGATCTAATCGAACCCACCGAGGGTTCATCTATGGGGATATGACCCCGATAATAAGTCATAAGATCAAAAAGGAGAAATAAGTAATGGCTATTAAGCATTATAAGCCGACTACCCCGGGCCGCCGCGGCATGACTGTTACCGATTACAGCGTGCTGAGCAAGGTCGAGCCCGAGCGCAGCCTGCTGGAGCCCATGAAGAAGCACAGCGGTCGTAACAACACCGGCCGCATCACCGTTCGCCATCACGGCGGCGGCAACCGCACCAAGTACCGTGTGATCGACTTCAAGCGTAACAAGGTTGACATGCCTGCTACCGTTAAGACTCTGGAGTACGATCCCAACCGCAGCGCATTCATCGCTCTGGTTGAGTACACCGACGGTGTGAAGAGCTACATCATCGCTCCCGACGGCCTGAAGGTTGGCGACACCGTTATCAGCAGCGCTACTGCTGACATCAAGGCTGGCAACTGCCTGCCCTTCGCAAACATTCCCGTTGGTACCATCATCCACAACATCGAGCTGTACCCCGGCAAGGGCGCTCAGCTGGTTCGTTCCGCTGGCAACATGGCTCAGCTGATGGCTAAGGAGAATGGCTACGCTCTGGTTCGTCTGCCCTCCGGCGAGATGCGCAACATCCCGCTGAACTGCAAGGCAGTCATCGGTCAGGTTTCTAACCTGGACCACGAGAACGTCAACCTGGGTAAGGCTGGCCGCAAGCGTCACATGGGCGTTCGTCCCGGCAGCCGTGGTTCTGTCATGAACCCCTGCGACCACCCGCACGGTGGTGGCGAGGGCCGCGCACCGATCGGTCGCTCTGGCCCCGTTACTCCTTGGGGTAAGCCTGCTCTGGGCCTGAAGACCCGCAAGACCAAGAACCGCTCCGACAAGTTCATTGTCAAGCGTGCTAACGAAAAGTAAGAGAGGAGATTTGACTTATGGGTAGAAGCATTAAAAAGGGCCCTTATGTGCAGCCCGCTCTTATGAAGCGCGTGGAAGCTATGAACGCTTCCGGCAAGAAGCAGGTCGTTAAGACCTGGAGCCGTTCCTCCACGATCTTCCCTGAGTTCGTCGGTCACACCTTCGCTGTCCATGACGGCCGCAAGCATGTGCCGGTGTACGTTACCGAAGACATGGTTGGTCACAAGCTGGGCGAGTTCGTGCCCACCCGCACGTTCAAAGGCCACGCAGCCACCACCAAATAATTGAAGGAGGAACACAAAATGGAAGCACGGGCAATTCTTCGTTATGCCCGCATTAGTCCTCGTAAGGTTTCTATCGTTATGGATCTGATCCGTAACAAGCCTCTGGACGAAGCGCTGGCAATCATGCAGTACACCCCGAAGGCCGCTTGTGAGCCCCTTCTGAAGCTGGTGAAGTCTGCAGCCGCTAATGCGGAAAACAATTTCAACATGGACAAGAACAATCTGTACGTGGCAGAGTGCTTTGTCACTCCCGGCCCCACGCTGAAGCGCATGATGCCTCGCGCACAGGGCCGCGGCTACCGCATCCTGAAGCGTACCAGCCACATGACTGTTGTTCTGAAAGAGAAAGAATAAGGAGGTAAACAAATGGGCCAGAAAGTTAATCCGCACGGTCTGCGTGTGGGCGTTATTAAAGACTGGGACAGCCGCTGGTTTACTTCCAAGAAGGAATTCAGCGAGAACCTGGTTGAGGATCACAACATTCGTGCAGAGCTGAAGAAGCAGCTGTATGATGCAGGTATCCCCAAGATCGAGATCGAGCGTACTGTGGATGCTTCCACCGGCGCCCCCAAGGTCACCGTTAACATTTACTGCTCCAAGCCGGGCATGGTCATCGGCAAGGGCGGTGAGGCTCGCGTTGCTCTGCAGGAGCAGCTGAGCAAGAAGTACGGCAAGGCTTTTATCGTCAACGTGATCGAGGTTAAGAGCTTCGCTACCAACGCACAGCTGGTTGCTGAGGACATCGCTCGTCAGCTGGAGAACCGCGTTACTTTCCGTCGTGCCATGAAGCAGAGCATGCGCAATGCTATGAGCCCCCGCGATCGTAGCACTGTCCCTGCTAAGGGCATCAAGGCAATGTGCTCCGGCCGTCTGGGCGGCGCCGACATTGCTCGTACCGAGAGCTACCACGAAGGCACCATCCCCCTGCAGACCCTGCGTGCAGACATCGACTACGGCTTCGCAGAAGCTGATACCACCTACGGTAAGATCGGTGTTAAGGTTTGGATCTACAAGGGCGAGGTCCTGAAGAGTGTCAAGAAGGAAGGAGGCAACAAGTAATGCTGCTGCCTAAGCGTGTTAAGTATCGCCGCGTTCACCGCGGCCGCATGACCGGTAAGGCTCTGCGCGGTAACACCGTGAATCAGGGTCAGTACGGTCTGATGGCTCTGGAGCCCGCTTGGATCACCTCCAAGCAGATCGAAGCAGCCCGTGTTGCCATGACTCGTTACATCAAGCGTGGCG
>JAHHSC010000107.1 GCA_020025455.1 Lawsonibacter sp.
CTGCTGCCCGAGCTGGACGAGAGCGAGGAGATCAACGCCTGCTCCATCCACGTCCCCGCCAAGGTGGACGGCAAGGAGCAGGACTGGCTGCTGATGTTCAAGAACGAGACCCACAACCACCCCACCGAGATCGAGCCGTTCGGCGGTGCTGCCACCTGCATCGGCGGCTGTATCCGCGACCCCCTGTCCGGCCGCGTCTATGTCCACCAGGCCATGCGCTTCACCGGCGGCGGCGATCCCCGCACCCCCTTTGACCAGACCCTGGAGGGCAAGCTGCCCCAGCGCAAGCTGGCCACCACCGCTGCTGCCGGCTACTCCTCCTACGGCAACCAGATCGGTCTGGCCACCGGCCATGTGGCCGAGGTCTACCACGAGGGCTACATCGCCAAGCGTCTGGAGTGCGGCGCTGTGGTGGGCGCTGCCCCCGCTGAGAATGTCGTCCGGGAGTGCCCCGCCCCCGGCGATGTGGTCATCCTGCTGGGCGGCCGCACCGGCCGTGACGGCATCGGCGGTGCCACCGGTTCCTCCAAGAGCCACAACAAGAAGTCCCTGGCTACCATGGCCTCTGAGGTCCAGAAGGGCAACGCCCCCGAGGAGCGCAAGATCCAGCGCCTGTTCCGCCGTGGCGAGGTGACCCGCCTCATCAAGCGCTGCAACGACTTTGGCGCAGGCGGCGTGTCCGTGGCCATCGGCGAGCTGGCTGCCGGTCTGGAGATCCAGCTGGACGCGGTCCGCAAGAAGTACGACGGTCTGGACGGCACCGAGCTTGCTATCTCCGAGTCCCAGGAGCGCATGGCCGTTGTGGTCGCCCCTGAGGATGCCGACAAGTTCATCGCCGCTGCTGAGGCAGAGAACCTGGAGGCCTACCGTGTGGCGGTTGTCACCGAGGAGCCCCGCATGGTCATGTACTGGCAGGGCCGGAAGATCGCCGACCTGAGCCGCGCCTTCCTGGACACCAACGGCGCGGTAAAGCACACCCGCGTAGCCGTGTCCGCTAAGGACCGCACTCCCCTGGCCAAGAAGCAGTTCTCCAACCTGAAGGAGCTGGCAGGCAGCCTGAAGTGCGCCTCCCGCCGGGGCCTCACCGAGCGCTTTGATGGCTCCATCGGTGCTGCCTCTGTTCTGATGCCCTTCGGCGGCAAGACCCAGCGCACCCCCGCTCAGGCCATGGCCGCCCTGTTCCCCGTCCTGCCCGGCCAGGAGACCGATCAGGCCTCCGTCATGTCCTGGGGCTGTGACCCGGACCAGATGATGATCGACCCCTACACCGGCGCTTATAACGCCGTTTACACCTCCGTTGCCAAGCTGGTGGCCGCCGGCGCCGACTATAAGCTGGCCTACCTGACCTTCCAGGAGTTCTTTGAGAAGCTCCGTGACGAGGACCTGCGCTGGGGCAAGCCCTTCTCCGCTCTGCTGGGCGCTCTGGACGCACAGCTGGAGCTGGGTGCCGCTGCCATCGGCGGCAAGGACTCCATGTCCGGCTCCTTCCTGGATAAGGACGTGCCCCCCACTTTGATCTCCTTCGCCATTGCCCCCATCAAGGCCCAGTGTGTCCTGTCCCCTGAGTTCAAGGCCCCCGAGCACCCCGTGTTCCTGTTCTCCGGCGAGGACATGAAGGCCGCCTGGGAGCAGCTGCACAAGCTGGCCGCCGACGGAAAAGTTGCTGCTGCCTTCGCGGTGGAATCCTGCCCCGCCGAGGCCGTGATGAAGATGTCCTTTGGCAACAAGATCGGCTTCCAGTCCGGCGTAGCGGACACGGATTGGTACGCTCCCGCTCCCGGCGCCATTGTGGCTGAGCTGACCGAGACGGTCCAGCTGGACTGCGCCGCTTACCTGGGCGAGACCACCGAGGCCGCCTTCGTGGCCCTGCCCGGTGAGGCTGTCTCCGTGGACGAGCTGCTGAAGCTGAACGAGGACGTGCTGGAGAACGTGTACCCCACCCAGGCCGGCACCAGCGAGACCGTGGCGCCCATCAGCTGGGACAAGCGCTCCCCCGCTGTCTGCAAGCACAAGACGGCCCGCCCCAAGGCGGTTATCCCTGTTTTCCCCGGCACCAACTGCGAGTACGACACCGCCCAGGCCTGCCTGCGCGCCGGGATCGAGCCCGACATCGTGGTGATCCGCAACCTGACCACCGACTTCCTGGCCCAGTCCGCTCAGGCTCTGGAGCAGTCCATCCGCTCCGCGCAGATGGTGGTTCTGCCCGGCGGCTTCTCCGGCGGCGACGAGCCCGAGGGTTCCGGCAAGTTCATTGCCTCCTTCCTGCGCTCCCCCGCCCTCACCGATGCCATCATGGACCTGCTTAAAAACCGCGACGGCCTGATGCTGGGCATCTGCAACGGCTTCCAGGCCCTCATCAAGCTGGGTCTGGTGCCCTACGGCGAGATCCGTCCCATGGACGACTCCTGCCCCACGCTGACCTACAACCTGATCGGCCGCCACCAGAGCCGCTACGTCACCACCCGCGTGGCCAGCGTCCAGTCTCCCTGGATGCTCCAGAGCAATGTGGGTGACCTGCACACCGTTCCCATCTCCCACGGCGAGGGCCGCTTCGTGGCTCCCGACCCCGTGGTGAAGGAGCTCATCGCCAACGGCCAGGTGGCCACCCAGTATGTGGACGCCCAGGGCGTGCCTGCTATGGGCATCGACGTGAACCCCAATGGCTCTCTGGAGGCAATTGAGGGTATCTTCTCCCCCGACGGCCGTGTGTTCGGCAAGATGGGTCACTCCGAGCGCCGGGGCGACTTCGTCGGCAAGAACATCGTGGGCGACAAGCACCAGCCTCTCTTCGAGAGCGGTGCCCTGTACTTCCGCTAAGCAGCCGATTTCCGCGTCCGCCGTCCCTTCCTCGGGACGGCGGACGCCCCTTTAAAAAAACTTGAAAAATCTTTTATTTTTCTGTTGACATTTTGAAGAAAATCGGATATACTAAATCTCGCCCTGCAAGACAGCGCAGCGCATGGCGGCATAGCTCAGTTGGCTAGAGCATGCGGTTCATACCCGCAGTGTCCCCGGTTCGAATCCAGGTGCCGCTACCATTTATAAATAACCGGAGCAAGTTTCTTTCTCCGGTTTATATATACGGCCCGGTGGTCAAGCGGTTAAGACTCCGCCCTTTCACGGCGGCAACACGGGTTCGATTCCCGTCCGGGTCACCACCAATTTCCCCCTCGCCGTTCTCCATTTGGAGGCATAGCTCAGCCGGTAGAGCGTCCGCCTCACACGCGGAAGGTCACAGATTCGAGTTCTGTTGTCTCCACCA
>JAHHSC010000108.1 GCA_020025455.1 Lawsonibacter sp.
AGGCGGTGTCGGCCAGCAGGGGCAGGTCCAGGGAGACGGCTTTTTCCATCTCCTCCTGAACCAGAGCACAGACCTGGTCGGCCTCGGCCTGGGGGCACTCCACGATCAGTTCATCGTGGACCTGGAGGACCAGACGGCCCTTTAGCCCGTCGGCCAGCAGACGGTCCCGGACCCGGATCATGGCCAGCTTGATGATGTCGGCGGCGGCGCCCTGAATGGGGGCGTTCAACGCCACGCGCTCGCCGAAGGAGCGGGTGTTGAAGTTGGAGGACTTTAGCTCCGGCACCCAGCGGCGGCGGCCCATGGGGGTGGTCACATAGCCGTCGGCCTTGGCCTTCTCCACCACGTTGTCCATATAGGTGCGGACGCCGGAGTAGTGGGCGAAGTACTTATCCATATACTCCTTGGCCTGGGCCACGGTGACACCGATGTCCTGGCTCAGCGAGAAGGGGGAGATGCCGTAGACGATGCCGAAGTTCACCGCCTTGGCGGAGCGGCGCATGAGGGGGGTGACCTCGCTTAGCGGCACGCCAAAGACCTGAGAGGCGGTGATGGCGTGGATGTCGTCACCGGAGCGGAAGCCCTCGATCATGGCACTGTCCTGGGCCATGTGGGCCAGCAGGCGCAGCTCGATCTGGGAGTAGTCCGCGTCTACCAGCACGTTCCCCTCACCGGCCACGAACATCTTTCGCAGCTCCGCCCCCAGCTCGGTGCGGACGGGGATGTTCTGGAGGTTGGGCTCGGTGGAGCTGAGCCGGCCGGTGGCGGTGACGGTGTTCTGGAAGGAGGAGTGAATGCGCCCATCGGGGCCGATGACCTTGCTCAAGCCGTCCACATAGGTGGATTTCAGCTTGGTGAGCTGGCGGTAGTCCAGAATGTCGGCAATGATGGGGTGCTTGCCCAGCAGCTTTTCCAGCACCTCTGCGTTGGTGGAGTAGCCCGTCTTGGTTTTCTTTACCGGGGGCAGACCCAGGTTTTCAAAGAGGATCACGCCCAGCTGCTTGGGGGAGTTGATGTTGAACGACTCCCCGGCCAGCTCGTAGATGTGGGCCTGGACTGCGTCAATGCGGTCAGACAGCATCTCGCCGAAGTCGCTGAGGGCCTTCCGGTCGATATAGAAGCCCTCCGTCTCCATCTCGGCCAGCACCAGGCACAGGGGCAGCTCCACCTCGTGGTAGAGCTTGGTCATGCCCAGCTCATCCAGCCGCTTGGAGAGGGTCTCCTCCAGGGCGCCAATGAGGGCACAGTGGGAGGTGAGGGCGGCAATGGGAACGGCGGGGTCGGAGAGGGGGCCGAACGCGCCCTCGGCCCGGTAGTCCTCCGCCTTGGCAAACTCCTGCTTGAAGTAGGTGAGCCCCAGCTTCTCCAGGTCGTAGCTGCCGTCAGAGGGGGCCAGCAGGTAGGCGGCCACCTCGGTGTCAAAGACGAAGTCGGCGGGGTGGATGCCCTCAGCCAGCAGCGCACGGCACAGCTCCTTGACCCCGTGGGAGACTTTCTTCACACCGGGGCCGAAAAATTCCTTCAAAAAGTCGTTGTAGCCCTCCAACTTATCCGCAAAGAGCAGGAAAGCGTGGTTTTCGTCCGCGCCGGTCCGGTGCGCCACACACACCACATCCAAAGAGGGCAGAGCCAGCACGTTCACGCGGTCGGCCCTGCGCCAGACCTCCATCAGCTCGGCGAGCCGGGCCTGGTCGGTGACGGTTTCTATGGTGCAAGGGCTCACGGCAGGGGCGTCCTGCGCCGCAATCTCCCCCTGGGGAGCGGTGAGACCGTACTTGTCGATGAGCTTGGAGAACTCCAGCTCCACAAAGAGGTCATAGAGCGCGTCGTTGTCGGGGGCCTTGCGGAGGCTGTCCTCCGGGTCAAAGTCGATGGGGGCGTCCAGGCGGATGGTGGCCAGGTCGTAGGACATACGGGCGTCGGCCTCCCCCTCGGATAGCTTCTTGACCACGCCGGGCTTGGCGGGAACCCCCTCGGCCATTTCGGGGGTGGGCATGGCGGCGTACAGCTTATCAATGGAGCCGTAGCGCTGGATGAGAGCCATGGCGGTCTTTTCGCCCACACCCTTTACGCCGGGGATGTTGTCGCTGGAGTCGCCCATAAGGGCCTTCAGGTCGATGAGGTGGATGGGATCGAAGCCGTATGCCTCCCGGAAGGTATCTGGGGTCATATCCTTGGTGGTGGTGCGGCCCATGCGGGTGGACACCAGCCTGACGGTGGTGGTGTCGGTGATGAGCTGGAGGGAGTCCTTGTCTCCCGTTACCACCACGGTCTCCCAGCCGGCCTTGGTGTCCAGCGTGGAGATGGTGCCCAGCAGGTCATCGGCCTCCCAGCCGTCCAGCTCGTACAGGGGCACATTCATGGCCCGCAGAATATCCTTCAAAATCGGCATCTGGCTGGCCAGCTCGTCGGGCATCCCGTGGCGGTTTGCCTTGTAGCCCTCGTAGGCCAGGTGGCGGAAGGTGGGGGCCTTCCGGTCGAACGTGACGCACAGAGCGTCCGGTTTCGTCTCGTCCAGCAGCTTGTTGAGGATGTTCAGAAAGCCCAGAATGGCGTTGGTGGGCTGTCCGGAGCGGGTGGTCAGGTTCTGACTCAACCCGTAAAAGGCCCGGTTGACGATGGAGTTTCCGTCCAGGACCATCAGCTTTTTCATATGGGTTCCCCCTTGGTCAAATTCATTGGCCTTAGTATACCAGTATTCGGCCCCCGGTACAAGAAAAAAGAGGCGCTGGCACCACAGGCAGCTTATTAGGTGGTCCACCGGGCCGAAAAATGGCAGAAGAAACAGAAAGACGGCCATTTTGGAATTGTATTTTCCGGCCGATTCCTGTATAGTAGGTAAAAGATTGAAGAAAGAAGGTGCTGCCCATGCGGATCATGGCCATCGACTACGGCGATGCCCACACCGGCGTTGCCATTTCTGACCCGACCGGGTTTCTGACCGGGACCACCACAACGGTCAACAGCCGAAAGGCGGATGTGGTGCTGGAAGAACTGTGCAGGCTCATCAAAGAGCACCACGTCGATGAGCTTGTCATGGGGTTTCCCCGCAACATGGATGGCACAGAGGGCCCCAGAGCGGCGCTCTACCGGGAGTTTGCCGCCCGGCTGGAGGAGGCCTCCGGAATGCCGGTGAAGCTCTGGGACGAGCGCCGCACCACCATTGATGCCCACCGTATCCTGTTTGAGGCGGGCAA
>JAHHSC010000109.1 GCA_020025455.1 Lawsonibacter sp.
TGGCAGACTTCTCCACAGTGATGGGATAGCCACTGACAGAGCTGCCGCCGGAGGAGGAACCGCCGCTGGAGCCGCTATTGTTATGGTCGCCGGAATCGATCTTCACGGGGGTCAGATCGTAAACAGCCACGGTGCCGCCCACCTCGCAGGCCGCCAGCAGCATAGCGCTGCCAGTGGGGCTTTGAGAAGCAGGCACAAAGGCCAGACCCTCAGCAGAGTCATCGTCACTCACGCCGTCCTCGTCCACATTTTCAAAGTCACGGGAGTTAATGTAGTTCACATAGGAAACCTTGGCGGGATCGGTAATGTCATAGACCATAATGCCGCCGATGCGCTCCAGTGTCACAAAGGCATAGACCTTGCCGTCCACCACGCCGGTGACCACGGTCTCAGGCTCGGGACCCTTCTTGCCAGAACGGGAATCCACCTTAACATCGTCGTTGGAGCAGTTGAAGTAGTCGGGCAGATAATCGGCAGTTTTGGACTCGAAATCGTTCTTGCTGTCGAAAACTTCCACAAGACCACTATCGGTCACCTTGAACATGGTGAAGGAACGTCCGCCGAAGAGGTAGTCCACACCGTCCTTCAGGCCATCATACTGCCCGACATCAAACCAAGTGACCTTCTTGTCAATCGTGAGATTGCCGGTGGGAGACTTCTGATCCTTGGTCTCGTTGACATCACGCTCCGCTTCGATCAAATCCTCGCCAACTTCCGTATCCTCCACAGGCCAGGCGCGGGAATCGCCCTCGTTGGCAGTCAGGATGTAATCCTCGCCGCCGATGGTCACCATGGAGATGCCGTCAGGCATCCGAATGCCAAGCAGGTTGTCATAGGTCTTGGGGGAATACCCTTTATCGTTGCCATTGATGTCCACAGCGATCTTGGAGTAGTCCTCAAAGCCAACCGAGTAGATGCCCTTATAGGTGTTGGTTTTCAGATCCAGCACCGCGATGGCGTTAGCCTCTTGGAGGGTGATGTAGGCGGTGGTGTTGGAGCAGGCAATGTACTCAGGCTCCAGATCCACGGAAGGATTGGTGTCCTTTTTCAGAACAACGCCCGCATCCACCAGGGCCTGACGGGCCTCGACGCTGTCATAAGCGGTAAAGCCAATGGTCTGAGCAGTCTTGCTCTTCACATCAATAACGGTGACGCTGCCAGCGGGGTCCTTAGCGGCAGCATTGGTATAGCCCAAGCGGGGCTCGCCCTCGTTGGCAGTCAGGATTTTGGAGCCGTCGGGGGTAAAGGTCACCATGTCGGGCTGGATGCCGACTTCGATGGCGGACTGGAAGTTCAGGCTACCGTCACCATTGGCGGAGAACAGAGCCACACGGCCATTCTCAGTATAATTATCCGCCTGAATGGTCACAGCCAGAGTCTTGCCGTCGGGAGAGACCGAAACGGAAGTCATGTCGCCGTAGGAGAAGCCCTCCACATTGACCAGATTTTTCACATCAATGGTCTGGGCCTCCAGAACAGTCACAGTGGTCTGCCCCGCCTTCAGACTGTTCAGCGGGATGGCAGCCAGCACGCCGCTCTGGCCGTTGATGGCATAAGCACACTGGTTGGCGGGGTTATAGGCAACGATCTCCATGACGCCGCCGTCCTTGTTGGTCTCGCCGCTGATATAGCGGCCAATCTGGGCCAGTTTCAGGGATGCGGAGTCATTTTCCATACCAAGTGTCTGGTCAATCGACAGGACAGGCAGGTCCTTGCCCTCGGTCAGGGTAAAGCTGCCGGCGTTATCAGTCAGGGGGGCAGAGCTGTCGCCAGGGGTCTGGGTATCGTGGACCAGAGCGGAAGCTGCGGTACCCAGCATCTGGTACAGGGGATTTTCGTTCTGCGTCAGGCCAGCAGCCAGGCTGCTGAGCAGTGTGTGCGTTTCGTCGGTATTGGCGTCCTCATCGCCGGTGTAGTGATAGGCCATACAGGCAGCCATGAACTGAGCCAGAGTGCCGTTGTATCCAGCGCCTTCAAACGGCTTGCTGTTGGCAGCTTTCTGCGCCGCCTGATAAGCGGTCTGCTGATCCATGCCCTGCTGCATCAGAACAGCTGTCAGCATCATAGGCACCTGACCCTCCAGGCCGGAGAGCAGATACTTGTGGGCGTAGTCGGAGAAGTTCAGAGCTCCGTCCCCGGCAAGTTCGGGAGCGCTGAGGTCCTCCTTGGTCAAGCCATCAACATTCCGAATGGAGGCGCTGACATAGGAGGCCTTGCTGCCATCCAGAGCCACATAGCGGATGGGAGAGGGATCGCTCACCAGAGAGCCGGTCTCCACATCGTGGAGGACATTGCCGGACTCGGTGGTGATGTAGGCAGCATCCTGGGAATGGAAGTGGCCGGTGAACACCAGACTCATGCCCGCGTCGGCCAGAGCCTTGGACACATTGGCGTAGTCATCCACCAGATACTCAGAGAAGAAGGCAGGCTGGATTGCGGTGTGGGGCACCAGGCCGTGGTGCATCATGCCGATGGGGGTACGACCATCCCGGCGGGCGGCCTCGATCTGGTTCAGCACCCAGGCCAGAGTCTCGTCGCTGAACTTGCCGCCGGTCTCCTGCTGGGGATGCTCCGCATCGTTGTTGTAGATACAGGCATCCATGACGATCAGGCGGTAGTCATTGCCCAGATCTGCCGCATAGGACAGAGAATTGGGGTCCTCGGCCTCGGCCAGATCATAGCCGAAGTTCGCATAGATGTCCTTGAACATTTCGGTATCCACAGTATCCGTACGAGAAGTGCCGCTGTCCGTGAAGGATACAGCGTAGGCATTGGAGATGTCGTGATTGCCGTTGATGACAAAAACCTTAATGCCGCTCTCGTCTTCAAAGGCGGCCAGCTTCTTGGCCAGCAGCTCGTGGTTGACCTTCTCGCCGTCTTTGGTCAGGTCACCGGAGATGAGCAGGTACTCCGCACCGCTCTCCGAGATCTGCGACAGGGCAGCGTCCAGGATCTTCTCACTCTCCACCAGCATCTTGCGGTCGCCAGCCAGATACGCCTGGAAAGCGTTGCCATCTGTGCCGAGGGCTTCGGTGTCGTATAGATGGTCGTCGGAGATCACGGCGATCTTCGCGTCAGAGTCCTCGTTCCAGGGGAACTCCACTTCCGGCTCACCAGGAACAGGCAGCTCTGTCGTGCCTT
>JAHHSC010000011.1 GCA_020025455.1 Lawsonibacter sp.
GGGTGCTGGGGAACCCATCAGTTTCTGGTATCCACCGCGCCGTCCTCCACCATATTGACAAACTGCACATCCACCACTGTGCCCACCGGGGAAACCGTGCCCGCCGGGACAGACTGGGACGATACGGTGGTGGTATTTCCGTAGTAGGTGGATACACCGCTGGCCCGCATAAAGAAGCCGGCGCTTTCCAGCTTCTTCCGGGCAGCTTCATAGCCCAATCCCACCACTTTGGGCACCGTTCCGCTCTCTTCCGGGGCTGCATCACCCAGATACAAGACCACAGTAGACCCGCCCGGGATATGGGCACGAGCGGCAGGGATCTGCTGTTTTACTACGTCACCCTCGCCCACCGTGCGGTAATTCAAGTTTTTCTTCTTTAGGGCCTTTTCCGCCTCTTTCACCGTCTGACCCACAACGCCTGGGGTCTCCACGTCAACGGCAGCCGATTCCTCCTGGGTGTACTTCTTTTCAATCCCCATATAGTCCAGGATCTCCGCGATCAGCGGGCCGGCCTTCTTGGCCGCCATGTTGCCGCCGCTGATGTAGACACCGGTGGTGGAGAAGTTGCTGCCGGGTTCTTTCTCCTGGGGCTTATCATAGGCCAGCAGGACGATGACCTGGGGGTCATCTGCTGGGGCGAAGCCCACGAAGGAGACGATGGTGCGGCCCTTCTCGCCGGTCTCGGAGGAGCCGGTCTTGCCGCCGATGCGGTAGCCCGCTACATAGGCATTTTTACCGGTGCCGACGGATACGACGCTTTCCAAAATATCCACCACACGGGCGCTGGTCTGCTGACTGACCACTTGGCGGACCATGGTCGGTTCGGTGTGATCCACCACAGTGCCGTCTTTGGTGCAAACCGACTCCACCACATAGGGCTTCATCAGCTTGCCGCCGTTGATGGCGGCTGACAGGGCGGTTATCATCTGCACGGGGGTCACCTCGATACGCTGACCGAAGGAGCCAACGGCCAGGTCAACGCCGGTCATCTTGTCCCGGTCCCAGATATTGCCTTTCAGGCTGGCCTCGCCGGGCAGGTCGATGTTTGTCTTGTCCTTAAAGCCGAATGCCTCGAAGTAATCCTGGTATTTTTCCACACCCAGCCGCTGTCCGATGGCGATGAAGGCGGGGTTGCAGGAGTTCTGCACGGCCTGAGCCAATGTCTGGTGTCCGTGTCCTTCCCGTTTGGAGCAGTAGATGGGTCTATCCCAGCCGGGCACACGGGCCGAGCCGCTACAGGTAAAGGTATCGTTCTCGCTGACCACTCCCTCCTCCAGCGCAGCCGCCAGCACCAGTGACTTGAACGTGGAACCCGGCTCGTAACGTGAGTCAATGGCCTTGCTGCGCCACTGGGTATTGATTGCGTTGCTGTACGCCTGAGAGGTTGCTTTGCCCATCATCTCCTGGTCGGTGAGCCCTTCGGTGTTGTTGGCCTTCAGCTGCTGGTAGATGGTGGTTTTCTCCTCCTCCATCTGTTTGAGCAGCAGCGGGTCGGTGACTTCGGAATAGTGGTTTGGATCAAACTCAGGGGAGCTGGCGATGCCAAGGACAGCCCCGGTCTTGGGGTCCATGGCGATGGCAAACGCGCCGTTTCTCACATCGAACTCCTGGATGCCCTCCTGCAAGGTCTTTTCCAGATAAGACTGAATCGTGGTATCAATGGTCAGTCTCAGGTCGTAGCCGTCCTCGGCATCCACATACTGGGCCCAGCCGTCGTACATCTGTGTGCCCAGTGCGGTCTTGGTGGTGACCACACGGCCCGCAGTTCCCTGGAGCACCGAGTCATAGACCGCTTCCAACCCGTAGGCGCCGCCCTCCGCGTTGGTAAAGCCCAGGGCCTGGGCCGCCAGGTCGGAGTAGGGGTAGTACCGCTTGGTGGCGGGCACCCGGTAGAGGTAGTGGGAGGTCTTGTTCTCTGTAATATACTCCTGAATGGCCTTCGCGTCCTCCTCCTCGATCCCTTTTTTGATCTCCTTATACGCTTTTGTGGTGTCATGGACCTGGTCAGAAAGCTTCTCCGGGTCCAGATCCGGGATCATAGCCAGCAGGTCCCGGATCACCTGGTCCTGTTTGGCGGCTATGGCCGCGTTGTAGGCGGTCTCGTTGAAGTTCTTATTCCCATCTGTAAAATCTTTCTTCTTTACGCTGGCCACCAGATCCCTCGGCGACAGGATCAGGTCGTACACGGTGGCCGACATGGCCATTACGTTGCCGTTCCGGTCGTAGATGTCGCCGCGGGAAGCCTTCACCGAAAGGTCAAGGGTCTGCTGGCGGGTAGCCTTCTGGCGCAGGTCATCGTGCTGGACGACCGTCAGGCTCCACAGCTGATGGAGCAAGGGAATGAACATCAGAACGCCCATGACCACCATCAAAAAAACAGTCCTCCAGAAAATGACTTTTTTGGAGCCTTGCAGACGGGCAGATCTGCGCTCCCGGCCGCCTCTACGGTCATCTGTCATGTTCGTGTCCTCCTCGTTTTTTGCGGTAGAAGGGCGCAAGAAAACTTCTTTCTTGCGCCCCATCTCTCTGTCTATCGTTGTTCACATATATATGCCCGATCAGCGGAAATATTCGATCACACCATCCAGCATATCGCCGATGCTTTTAACGGCATTGGTCAGCGCATTGCCCTCCTTGGCATTCCCGAAAACCTCGACTGTGTCAGGCTCGGACAGGTCGATGTACACCATCTGGTCGCTGGTGGGGCGTACCATGGTGTCGCCCACCGCCTGCTGGAGGGTGTCCATGTCAAAGACCTTTTCGTACTGCGCGTTTAACGTGGCGTGTTCGCTTTGCAGTGTGCTCAGCTGCTTCTTCAGCCCAACCATCTCGTTGTACTCCACCGTGAGCTGGGTGTAGCTGCCAAGCAGCAGCACCGCAAACACAGCAACCGCAAGGAACCCCACCACTGCAAAGGGGGCCACCTGGCCAGCTTCCCGGACCTGCACCTGGGTGCGGGTCAGCTTTTGCGTCTGCTTGCGCTTTCTGGGTTCGGGGCGGGGACTGCGCCGCTGTTCTTCTTCTCTGCGCGGGGCCCGGACGGCAGAGCCGTCGTAGGCAGGTGCATACGCTACGCTTCCGTAGGTATCATATGTTCTATCATTGCGGCGGCGCGAAGCCATAACGCCCACTCCTTTTCAATCTCATCCGTGTTCCCGTCTCAAAGACGAGTCCTTCAGCTTTTCGGCCACGCGCAGCTTTGCGCTGCGGGCTCTTGGGTTTTCCTCCACCTCCCGCTCAGAGGGAAGGATTGGTTTCCGATTTACCAGCTTCACATCCGGGGTCTTACCGCACACACAAACCGGAAAATCCGGCGGGCAGGTACAGCCCCTTGCAAACTCTGCAAATCCGGTCTTGACGATCCGGTCTTCAAGCGAATGGAATGTGATCACCGCCAGCCGTCCGCCCTTGTTAAGCACAGGGACCGCACTTTTAATCATCCGTTCCACCGAGGCCAGCTCATCGTTGACCGCAATGCGGATGGCCTGGAAGCTGCGCTTGGCGGGGTGCTGCTTTTCTTTCAGCGCCCGGGCAGGCATCGCGCTCTTGATGATGTCAACCAACTCCAGGGTCGTCTCGATGGGCTTGTCCGCTCTGGCGCGGACAATGGCGGCGGCGATCTGGGGGGCATAGCGCTCCTCGCCGTACTGGAAGAGAATCCGCTTCAGCTCATCCTGGCTCCAGCCATTGACCACGTCCGCGGCCGTTGTCCCCTCACTTCGGTCCATCCGCATATCCAGCGGCGCATCCGCCATGTAGGAGAAGCCGCGGGAGCCGTCGTCCAGCTGTGGAGAGGATACGCCCAGATCAAAGAGCATTCCATCCACGCCTTCCAGCCCCAGTTCCAGGGCGATCTCGCCCACCTGGTCAAAGTTTCGGTGGACCAGGGTCACCCGGTCCATCCAATCGTGGAGCCGGTCTTTTGCCGCCTCCAGGGCAGCATCATCCCGATCCACACAGATCAGACGCCCGGTGGTCAGCCGCCTGGCGATCTCCCGGCTGTGGCCGGCTCTGCCCAGCGTACCGTCCAGGTAAATCCCGTCGGGTTTGATGTTCAATCCTTCTATGCACTCGTCCAGCAGCACCGGACGGTGGGTAAATACTTGCTCCATATCAGAACCCCAGTTCAGCCATACAGGCGGCCATCATTTCAGGAGTCATCTCTTCCTCCTGTTCCTTCCAGCGGTCAGCGGCCCAGATCTCAGCCCGGTCGTTGACCCCGATGATCACAGTCTCTTTCTCCAGCCCAGCATACTTGCGGAGCTTCTGTGGGACCACGATACGGCCCTGACTGTCCAGCTCACACTTGGCGGCGTTGGCAAACAGGGGGCGCATGGCCTTGGATTGGCTCATGGGCAGGGATGCGAATTTTTCGGTGAAGCGGTCCCAGGTGGCCTGTGGATAGATGGCCAGACAGGCATCCACGCCCATGGCCAGATAGAAGGTGACGCCCAGCTCCTCCCGGAGCTTGGCAGGGATAAACAGGCGGCCTTTGGCATCGATGTTGTGCTCGTAAGTGCCGGTCATCCTGTTCCACCTCTCCTCCACTTTAGTGCTCAATAGGGGGAATTTGCTCCACTTCGCCCCACTCTGTTTCTAGTATAAAGATTACGGCACGAAATTGCAAGACCTTTTTTGTATTTTAGAAAGAAAAAGTCCTTTGATTTCAAGGAAAATCGTCATTTTTCACCTAAATACACAAGTTCCATTCCGCAGTGTTGCGGTTCTTTTTTTCAGCGCACACCACATGTTCTGCCTTCCTCATCTGGCCTATGCAATATGTTGTGTTGCAAACGAAATTTTAGGCCCATAATGGCTTTGCAACCACTCTATGTTGCGTCCGCTGGATATTTGTGGTAAACTGTCAAAAAAGGAGGGTCAGCCGTGTTGGATTGGAGCGAGTTGGAGCAGCACTGTCAAAGCTGCCAGAAGTGCCCCTTATCAGATACCCGGCACCATGTCGTTTTCGGCGAGGGGAACCGCAGCGCCGAGGTCATGTTCATCGGGGAGGGCCCCGGCGAAAATGAGGACCTGCAGGGCCGCCCCTTCGTGGGCCGGGCCGGTCAGCTGCTGGACGATATGCTGGAGGTCATCGACCTGGACCGGAGCAAGGTGTACATCGCCAACATCATCAAGTGCCGCCCGCCCCAGAACCGGGACCCGCTGAATACCGAGCAGGACGCCTGTATCGGCTACCTCCGCAACCAGGTGGCCCTGATCCAGCCCAAGATCATCGTCTGTCTGGGCCGCATCGCCGCCATGCGGCTCATCCGGGAGGATTACAAAATCAGCCGTGAGCACGGCCAGTGGGTAGAGAAGGCCGGTGTGCAGATGACTGCCCTCTTCCACCCCGCCGCCATTCTCCGTGACCCCCGCCGCAGACCTGAGACGTTTCAGGATCTGAAGCTCATTCAGAAGAAGATCCGTGCGATTTGTGAGCACACCTACTAATACTGCAAAAGGTTAAAGGACCCTGATTTTCGTTTAAGAAAATCAGGGTCCTTTAACGTCTGAACGGCTCCCGGCGCAAGGCCGGGAGCCGTCGCTCATGGTTATCACTTCGGCTGGGTATCGCGCTTGAACTTCTCCACATAGGCGTTCTGGAGCAGCTTGATGCGCTCGGTGTCCTTGCCGCCCACGGGGATACCGTCGATGGAGGCCACCCGAATACACAGGGCGCTGCTGCTGCTGACGATGGCCTCATCGCAGTTCATCAGCTCGACCATGGTGAAGGGGGTCTCGCTGACCGGGATGCCGTGCTCCTTAGCCAGGGCCAGCAGGTGCTTCCGGGTGATGCCGGGCAGAATCAGCTCGTCGGTGGGCGCGGTACGCAGCACGCCGTCTTTCAAAATGGAGATGTTGCTGTGGGCACATTCGGTGACCCGGCTGCCGCGGTGCAGCACGGCCTCCTGGCAGCCGCGCTCCACGGCCCGCTGGTTTGCCAGCACACTGGGGATCAGATTCAGTGTCTTGATGTTGCACAGCTTGAATCGAATGTCCTCCATGGAAATGAGGTCATAAGGGACATTCAGGTCCTTCATCTTGTGGGGCTTCACATAAGCCATCAGCGTGGGCTCCACATCTTTCCCGGGAAAAGGATGGCTTCTCGGGCAGACACCGCGTGAGATCTGCCAATAGAGAAAGTGGACTGGGGAATCCTCTGCCGCGTCGATGACCTTCTGAAGTTCTGCCTTCACCTGATCCCGCTCCATCGTGAAGGGGATCTCCAGCAGTCTCAGACTGTTGTACATCCGATCCAGATGGTCGTCCAGAGCAAAGGGAATCCGATTGGCCACGCAGGTGGCCTCATAGATACCGTCGCCGAAGTACAGCGCACGGTCATTCATGGGGACCTTCATCTCCTCCAGAGGACCGATTTCTCCGTTATAGTAGCCTACATTCTTCCACATGATGATCCGCTCCTTATTTATATAGTAAGCAACTAATCGATCTTACCGTTTCTTGCTCCGCTCCATGCGCTGGTAAGTGCTCCACACAGCCCAGGCGCAGAACGCGCCGACCAGAGCGCCCGCCAGCACATCGCTGGGGTAGTGAACACCCACATAGAGCCGTGAAAGGCCCATACACACCGCCAGAACCACCGCGGCGACCCGCCCCCACTTCCAGGGCAGGGTACGCAGCCAGATCATACCGGCAGCAAACGCGGCGCAGGTATGGCCGGATGGGAACGAGTTTGGGTCGGACACGTTGACCAACACCGTCAGTCCGGCCACATCCAGCCAGGGTCTCGGCCGGGCAACGAGATGCTTGAGAATGACGTTGGTGCACAGCAGCCCCAGCAGCATGGACGCCAAGGACAGCACGCCCGCCTTCCGGGTCTTTGGGCTGCACAGCATAATCAGGGACAGAACGATCCACATAACCCCCGCGTTCCCCAGCGTTGTGTAAAGCGCCACCAGCGGATTCAGAACATCCCATCTCATACTCTGCACCCACAGCAGCGCCGCTCCATCCATCTCCTGGATCGCTTGTAACATAGCTCCAGCCTCCGTTCTTGCTTGACCAGACCGCCTTCTTTCCTTTATAATAACTATAATAAAAAAGCGTCTTGTGGTCCTTATTATAATCCCAGACACCCAAAGCCGCAAGTCCGTTTTCCGGTCTTACCGCCTTTTGGCGGCTATTTTTTCATTACAGGAGGATTCTCGCCGTGAAGCAGATCCTTTGTCTCGCCAATGAGCCATGGAGCTCTTCCCCCAGCCGCACCCAGCAGCTCATTTCACGCTTGAAGCAAGCGCAGATTTTATACTTTTATCCGGCCAGCGGTCCCCGTGACCGCACCTATCGCCAGCCGGGCCAGCAGGTCCGCCCCAACATTACCGCCTATGCCCTGCCCCCCATTCTGTTGGACGTAGACGAGAAGCACAAGCTGCTCTTTCAGGCCGGCCGAAAAAAGCTGGGCCGGTATATTGCGGACAAGGCAGCCCGTCACCACTTCCGCTCCCCCCTGCTGTGGACCACCAGCCCAGAGCACGTCCACATGCTGAATTACTTGGATTATGACGGTCTGGTCTACGACTGCGACCGGGAGTGGGACGACCTGCCCCTGGACTGGGAAGGCAGTCTGGCCTATGCTGCTGACGTGGTCTTTACCGCCTCCCCCCTGCTCCGCCGCCGTCTGACTCCGTGCAGCTCCAACATTGCGCTGGTGCAAAACGGCGTCAACTACCCTCTTTTCGCCAACCGGGACCTGGGTATTCAGTACGATCCCCTGCCCCACATTCAGGGGCCCGTGTTGGGCTGGGCCGGCACCATCAACGAGGATCTGGACCTGGACCCGCTCTGCTACACCGCAGCCGCCCACCCGGACTGGACCTTTGTCCTGCTGGGCGAGGTCCATCCAAACCGCCTGATCCCAAAACTGAAGCGCTTACAAAACGTGCTCTTTCCCGGTCCCTGTGCGCTGAACGAGGTTCCGGATTGGCTCTACCGCTGCAACGTACTGATGGAGTTCCGTCAGGAGGACCGGGCCGATGATGGAGTGATTTCCTCCCGGGTCTACGAATATCTGTCCACGGGAAAGCCGGTGGTGGCCATGCTGTGGCCCGATCAGGTGGAGACGTTCCCGGATGTGATCTACGGCGCGCACAGCCAGCGGGAATTTGCCAAGCTCTGTCAACACGCGCTGGATGAACCGTCCGAATTTGTCTCCCAACGGCGAAAGGACCATGGAGCCGCAGCCGCCTGGCCGATCCGTGCCGGTGAGGTAGCCCGTATTCTGAAAATCGCAGGCCTTCTTTGAGCAGGGAGCACAATTCATTCCCGCTCCCGCCCGCTCTCTCGTTGTGTAAGCCTACGAATTTCGTTTCGTGGCCTCTCCCCCCCTTGCAAATTCCGATTTTTTTCGCTAGAATGGACTAGATATTTTATTATTGGCTCACGCCGAAAAGAATGGGGGTTCTCGACATGATGGAGTCTTGTTTCACCAAGTCTGTCTGTCGTTATACCTTTGCATCCGGTATTTTCATGCCCGGGTGTCATTCTGCACATTTTTAACAGGCTATCTGCGCCCGCAGGTAGCCTGTTGTTTTTCGGTCTGAAAGGAGTTTAACGATGAAGAAAGTAGCTGTTATCATGGGTTCCGACTCTGATTGGCCTGTTGTGAAGGCCGCCTGCTCCCAGCTGGACGAGTTTGGTATCCCCTATGAGGCCCACATTCTCAGTGCTCACCGCACCCCCGCGGCCGCCGCTGAGTTTGCCCGCTCCGCCCGAGCCAACGGCTTTGGCGTGCTGATCTGTGCCGCCGGCATGGCAGCTCACCTGGCTGGTGCCTTTGCTGGTAATTCCACTCTGCCCGTCATCGGTATTCCCATGAAGGGCGGTGCTATGGACGGTCTGGACGCCCTGCTGGCTACCGTTCAGATGCCCAGCGGGATTCCCGTGGCCACGGTGGCCATCAACGGGGCCAAGAACGCTGCTGTGCTGGCCGCTCAGATGCTCGCCATCTCGGATGACACTCTGGCCGCCCGTCTGGACGACGCCCGCATCCGCATGGCGCAGCAGATCGAGGACAAGGAGCGCAGCCTTCAGGCTGAACTTGGCTAAGTCCCCATTTTGTAGGTCCACTTTCATTTTATGTATTTTCATTTTTGGAGGAATTTATTATGGAAAAGAAGCTCGTGTACACCGGTAAGACCAAGAACGTTTACGCTCTGGAGAACGGCAACTGCCTGCTGAAGTTCAAGGACGACTGCACCGGCAAGGATGGCGTGTTCGATCCCGGTGAGAACTCCGTGGGCCTGACCATCGACGGCGTGGGTGATGTGAACCTGCGTATGTCCATCTACTTCTTTGAGAAGATCAACGCCGCCGGCATCAAGACCCACTACGTCAGCGCCAACATGGACGATACCACCATGGAGGTCCTGCCCGCCAAGGTCTTTGGCCACGGTCTGGAAGTCATCTGCCGCCGCAAGGCCGTGGGCTCCTTCATCCGCCGCTATGGTGAGTACATCGAGTCCGGTGCCGATCTGCCCTACTATGTGGAGACCACCTTCAAGAACGATGAGAAGGGTGATCCCCTGGTCACCAAGGACGCTCTGGTCGCTCTGGGTGTCATGACCGAGAAGCAGTACGACGACATCAAGGATATGACCCAGAAGATCACCAAGATCGTCCACGAGGACCTGGCCGAGAAGGGCATGGAGCTTTACGACATCAAGTTCGAGTTCGGCTATGCTCCCGACGGCTCCGTTATGCTGATCGACGAGGTCGCTTCCGGCAACATGCGCGTCTACAAGAACGGCGAGTATATCGATCCCATGACCCTCTCCAAGCTGTTTTTCGCCTAAGCGGCAAACCAGCGATTATTAAAAGGAGAGCGATAACATGGGCGGCTTTTTCGGCGCTGTTTCCAGCCGAGACGTATCCCTCGATATTTTCTTCGGAGTGGACTACCACTCCCACCTGGGCACCCGCCGGGGCGGCATGGTCATCCATGACGCCCAGGACGGGTTCCAGCGTCAGATTCATTCCATCGAAAACACCCCCTTCCGTACCAAGTTCGAGAAGGATCTGACCGATTTCCACGGCTGCAGCGGCATCGGCTGCATCAGTGACAACGACCCCCAGCCTCTGCTGGTTCGTTCCCACCTGGGTCTGTACGCCATCAGCACCGTGGGCATCATCAACAATACAGACGAACTGATTAACCAGTACTTCTCTGACCATGGCCATCAGTTTATGGCCATGAGCTCCGGCAAGGTCAACTCCACCGAGCTCACCGCTGCCCTCATCAACCAAAAGGACGACCTGGTGTCCGGCATCCTCCACGCGCAGGATCTTATTGAGGGGTCCATGACCATCCTGATCCTCACCGAACAGGGGGAGATCATCGCGGCCCGTGACAAGCTGGGCCGTCTGCCTGTGCTGGTTGGCCAGAGTGAGGATGGGTGCTGTGTCTCCTTTGAGTCCTTCGCCTACCACAAGCTGGGCTATCAGGATCTCTACGAGCTGGGCCCCCGTGAGATCGTCCGCATCACCAAGGACGGGTACGAGTCCATTTCCCCCGCCGGGAAGGACATGAAGATCTGTGCCTTCCTGTGGACCTACTACGGCTACCCCAACTCCAACTATGAGGGACGCAACGTGGAGGTCATGCGCTATCAAAACGGTGAGATCATGGCCCGCGACGAGGTCATCCGCAACAGTCTGCCCAAGGTGGACTATGTCTGCGGCGTCCCCGACTCCGGCATCCCTCACGCCATCGGCTACGCCAACCGCAGCGGCAAGCCCCTGGCCCGCCCCTTCGTGAAGTACACCCCTACCTGGCCCCGGTCTTTTATGCCCAGCAACCAGAAGGTCCGGCATCAGGTAGCCAAGATGAAGCAGATCCCAGTGCCTGAGCTGATCCAGGGCAAGAAGCTCCTCTTTGTGGACGACTCCATCGTCCGCGGCACCCAGCTCCAGGAAACCGTTGATTTCCTCTACGAGTCCGGCGCGGAAGAGGTGCATATGCGCTCTGCCTGTCCGCCCATCATGTACAGCTGCAAGTACCTGAACTTCTCCCGCGGCAACTCCGACATGGACCTGCTGGCCCGCCGCGTGGTCGACGAGCTGGAGGGCGATGAGGGGGTCAGCCACCTGGAGGAGTACGCCGACGCCAATACTGAGCGCGGTCAGTGCCTTCTGAGCTCCATCTGCAAAAAATTCGGCTTTGACTCCTTGGGCTACCAGTCCCTGGACGGTATGCTGGAGGCCATCGGTCTCGACAAGGACAAGGTCTGCACCTACTGCTGGAACGGCAAAGAATAACACGTTTTTCGTGATAGAAAGTGAGAGCTAAACATGAGTGAGAGTCATTCCGCCTCCTACGCTGCTGCCGGCGTTGACGTGACCGCCGGTTACGAGGCTGTCAAGCGTATCAAGCCCATGGTGGAGTCCACCTACATCCCCGGAGTCATGGGCACTCTGGGCGGTTTCGGCGGTATGTTCGCCCCCGATATGGCCGGTATGGAGAAGCCCGTGCTGGTCTCCGGCACCGATGGGGTCGGCACCAAACTGAAGCTGGCTTTTCTGATGGACAAGCACGACACCGTGGGCATCGACTGCGTAGCCATGTGTGTCAACGACATCATCTGCGGCGGCGCAGCCCCCATGTTCTTCCTGGACTACATCGCCTGCGGCAAGAACGACCCCGAGCGCATCGCCCAGATCGTGGCCGGTATTACCGAGGGCTGCCGTCAGGCCGAGTGCGCCCTGGTGGGCGGCGAGACCGCTGAGATGCCCGGCTTCTACCCCGTAGACGAGTATGACCTGGCCGGCTTCTCCGTGGGCATCGTGGACGAGAAGAAGATCATCGACGGCAAGGACCTGGCCGAGGGCGACGTGCTCATCGGTCTGGCTTCCAGCGGCGTCCACTCCAACGGCTTCTCCCTGGTCCGCAAGGTCTTTGACGTGGAGCACACCGACCTGAAGGCCCCCATGGCCGAGCTGGGCGGCAAGAGCCTGGGCGAGACCCTGCTGGCTCCCACCCGCATCTATGTGAAGGCGGTCAAGTCCCTGCTGAAGGCCGGCGTGAACATCCACGCGGTCAGCCACATCACCGGCGGCGGTTTCTACGAGAACGTGCCCCGCATGATGACCGAGGGCCTTACTGCCCAGATCAAGCTGGACTCCTTCCCCCGTCTGCCCATCTTCGACCTCATTCAGAATACCGGCAGCATCCCCACCCGCGATATGTACAACACCTTCAACATGGGCATCGGCATGATTCTCGCCGTGCCCGCCGCTCAGGCTCAGGAGGCGCTGAACGTCCTGAAGGATGCCGGTGAGACCGCTTACCAGATCGGCCAGGTCGCATCCGGCGATGAGAGCGTCGTCCTGCTGTAAGCGAGGCGTATGATGGCAAAACGTATTGCGGTACTGGTCTCCGGCGGCGGCACCAACCTCCAGGCCCTCATCGACGCCCAGGGCAGAGGTGAGATCACAGGCGGCAGAATCGAAGCGGTCCTGTCCTCCTCTCCCGATGCCTATGCTCTGGAGCGGGCAAAGAACGCCGGGATTCCGGGCTATGTGGTGAACCGGGCCGACTACGACTCCAACAAGGCCATGACCTTGGCTCTGGTGGAACAGCTCAAGGAGCTGCGTATCGACCTTGTGGTGCTGGCTGGCTTCATGACCATCCTCACCGACGAGATGGTGGATGCCTTCCCCAACGCCATCCTGAATATCCACCCGGCACTGATCCCCTCCTTCTGCGGCCCTGGCTGCTACGGACTCCACGTCCACGAGAAGGCTCTGGCCTACGGCGTGAAGCTGTCCGGTGCTACGGTCCACTTCGTCAGTGCGGAGTGTGACGGCGGCCCCATCGTCTTGCAGAAAGCGGTGGAGGTGCTGCCCGACGACACCCCCGAGGTGCTGCAAAGGCGCATCATGGAGCAGTGCGAGTGGAAGCTGCTGCCCCAGGCCGTCTCCCTGTTCTGTCAGGACCGGCTGCGCGTAGAGGGCCGCACCGTCCGCATCCTTTAAGTCTTATGTCGCTGTCCACCTCCCCGAAAAGGGGAGGTGGACATGCCCTTTTCTTTTGATTTGTTAGGAGGAACCGAAATGAAGCTGACCAATCTGAACCAGTACCTCAGCAGCCACACCTATCCCGGCCGCGGCATCCTGCTGGGCCGCTCCCCCGACAACCAGAAGGCGGTGATCGCTTACTTTATCATGGGCCGCAGCGAGAACAGCCGCAACCGAATTTTTGAGTGCACCGAGGACGGCATCCGTACCCGCGCCTTTGACGAATCCAAGATGACCGACCCCTCTCTCATTATCTACCACCCCGTCCGCCGTGTGGGCACAGCCACCGTGGTCACCAATGGCGACCAGACCGACACCGTCCGGGACGCTCTGGAGAAGGGCCTGACCTACATCGACGGCCTGCGCACCCGCCAGTTTGAGCCCGACGGCCCCAACTGGACCCCCCGCATCTCCGGCGTGATGGAGCGGGACGGCTCCTTCTGTCTGTCCATTCTGAAATCCGCCGACGGCGACGGGGACGGCAACCACCGTTACTTCTTCGAGTATGATAACCCCAAGGCCGGTGAGGGCCGCTTTATCCACACCTATCAGGAGGACGTAAACCCCCTGCCCTCCTTTGAGGGTGAGCCTGTCCGTGTGTCCGTCACCGCCGACAGCCCAAAGGAGCTGGCCGACCAGATTTGGTCCAACCTGAACGAGGACAACAAGGTTTCCCTCTATGTCTCCTACCTCGACCTTGCCACCGGTGAGGCCGACTGCCTCATCATCAATAAGCACCAGTAATACTGCGGTTTTCCGAAAGGATGTGTAAGTTATGAACGAGCTTGCCCTGAAATACGGCTGTAACCCCAACCAGAAGCCCGCACGGCTGCTGATGGAGGACGGCGGTGAACTGCCTCTGGAGGTACTCAACGGCCGCCCCGGCTATATCAACTTTATGGATGCGCTCAACTCCTGGCAGCTGGTCCGGGCTCTGAAGATCGCCACCGGTCTGCCCGCAGCCGCCTCCTTTAAGCATGTGTCCCCCGCCGGTGCCGCCCTGGGGCTGCCTCTCAGCGAGGTGGAACGCCAGATCTACTTCGCCCCCGAAGGGGATCTCTCCCCCATCGCCTGCGCCTACATCCGCGCCAGAGGTGCTGACCGTCTCAGCTCCTTCGGCGATTGGGCCGCACTCAGCGACGTATGTGACGGTGACACCGCCCGCTTCCTGGCGGAGGAGGTATCCGACGGCATCATCGCCCCCGGCTACACCGAGGAGGCCCTCACCATTCTGCGCGCCAAGCGCAAAGGCGGCTACAATGTCATCGCCATCGACCCCGACTACACCCCCGATCCTGTGGAGCGCCGCAAGGTCTTTGGCATCACCTTTGAGCAGCACTATAACGACCTGGCTATCACCCCTGAGATGCTGGACAACATCGTCACCGCCAACAAGGAGCTGCCCCCCGAGGCCAAACGTGACATGGTGCTGGCTCTGATCACGCTGAAGTACACGCAGTCCAACTCCGTGTGCTATGTCAAGAACGGTCAGACCATCGGCGTGGGTGCCGGCCAGCAGAGCCGCATCCACTGCACCCGTCTGGCCGGCAACAAGGCCGACATCTGGTGGCTGCGCCAGCACCCCAAGGTGCTTGCGCTCCCCTTCGTTGAGGGGATTCGCCGTCCCGCCCGTGATAACGCCATCGACCTGTATATTTCGGATGAGTGCGATGATTTGCTCCGCGACGGTGCCTGGGAGGACGTGTTTACCAGCAAGCCCCAGAAGCTGACCAAGGAGGAGAAGGAGTTCTGGCTGGGTGAACTGAACCACGTCACCGTAGGCTCTGACGCGTTCTTCCCCTTTGGTGACAACGTGGAGCGGGCCGCCAAGTCCGGTGTAGCGTACATCGCCCAGCCCGGCGGCTCCATTCGGGACGACCAGGTCATCGAGACGGCCGACAAGTACAACATGGTCATGTCCTTCACCGGCGTCCGTCTGTTCCATCACTAAACCGTTCACAAGAAATGTTTCACTGAAAGGATGATCACAATGAAGGTTCTCGTAGTGGGCGGCGGCGGCCGCGAGCACGCGATCTGCTGGAAGCTGGCCCAGAGCCCCCGCGTCACTGAGCTTTACTGTGCCCCCGGCAATGCCGGCATTGCCCAGGTGGCTACCTGTGTCAATATCAAGGCCACCGATGTGGAGGCCATGGTGGCCTGGGCCAAGGAAAACGCCATGGACTTCGTCATGGTTGCTCCCGATGACCCCCTGGCCCTTGGCATGGTGGACGCCATGGAGGCCGCCGGCATCCGCGCCTTCGGCCCCCGCGCCAACGCCGCCGTGATTGAGGCCAGCAAGGCCTTCTCCAAGTCCCTGATGAAGAAGTACCACATCCCTACCGCCAAGTATGAGACGTTCACGGAGCTGGATAAGGCTCTGGCCTACATCCGTCAGGAGGGCGCCCCCATCGTGGTCAAGGCCGATGGCCTGGCTCTGGGCAAGGGCGTCGTGGTGGCTTCCACCGTGGAGGAGGCCGAGACCGCCGTCCGCGAGATGATGGAGGACCATAAGTTCGGTGCTTCCGGCTCCACCGTAGTCATTGAAGAGTGCATGGTCGGCCCTGAGGTCACCGTGCTGGCCTTCTGCGACGGCGAGCATCTGGTCCCCATGCTGTCCAGCCAGGACCATAAGCGCGCCTACGACGGCAACAAGGGCCCCAATACCGGCGGTATGGGTGCCTTCTGCCCCTCCCCCAACTACACCCCCGAGGTGGCCGACCGGTGCATGAAGGAGATCTTCCTGCCCACCGTGGCCGCGCTTCAGGCTGAGGGCCGCCCCTTCAAGGGCGTCATCTACTTCGGCCTGATGCTCACCAAGGACGGCCCCAAGGTGGTTGAGTACAACGCCCGCTTCGGCGACCCCGAGACCCAGCCCATCCTGTCCATGCTGGACACCGATCTGCTGGACATTTTTGAGGCCTGCGTGGATGGCACGCTGGACAAGCTGGACATTCAGTGGAAGTCCGGCGCTGCCTGCTGCATTGTGCTGGCCTCCGGCGGCTACCCCATGGCCTACGAGAAGGGCTACCCCATCTCCGGTCTGGAGGAGGCCGGCAAGTCCGCCACTGTGTTCCACGCCGGCACTGCGTTGGGTGAGGACGGCTCTGTCGTCACCAATGGCGGCCGTGTGCTGGGCGTCACCGCTCTGGGCGACACCCTGCCCCAGGCCATCGACAACGCCTACGCTGCCGCCAAGCACATCACCTGGACCGATATGCACTTCCGCACCGATATTGGAAAGGTCTAAGATGCTGCCATCCGCTGTTGTTTTTGATGTAGACGGTGTTCTCTTTGATACCGAAATCCGCATTTACCGGGCTTGGCAGAAGTTCAGTGCGGAAATGGGCTGGCCCCAGGTGGCGGAGCACTACCTGGACTATGTGGGTCAGACCCGGAGCGACATCGTCGCCCGATTTTTGACGGAGTACGGCTTTGACTTCGACGGCATGGGCTTCCTGATCCGCTGCACCGAGTACTGCCGTCAGCAGCTGGAGGACGAGGGCATCCCTCTGAAGCCCGGTATCATGGAGATTCTGGACTATCTGAAGGAGAAGGGGGTTCCCATGGCCCTGGCTACCTCCACCAGCGCAGAGCGCACCGCCCGGCGCATGGAGCTCACCGGCCTTGGCTCCTACTTTCAGGTCATCGTCACCGGCGACATGGTGGCCCACAGCAAGCCCGACCCGGAGATCTACGCCCGGGCCTGCCGGGAGCTGGGCGTGGACCCCGCTGCCGCCATTGCGGTGGAGGACGCCCCCAACGGCATCCGCTCCGCCCACGGAGCCGGTATGCAGGTCATCATGATCCCCGATCTGGTCCCCTATACGCCGGAGCTGGACCCCATGCTGCTGGCCTGTCTCCCCTCGCTCACCGCCCTCAGAGATTATCTGCGGGAACGGGAATAAAAGTGAATGCCCTGAGCCTTCATGGCTCAGGGCATTTTTTATGCTTTTTCCAAATTCTTCGGGTGGTGACCACAAACAGCACCAGTCCAAGGATCAGCACCGGCAGGGAAAAGTAGCCCAAGCCAGTCACCTTAGGCAAGAACCACAGGGCCAGACCATAGAGCACCCACCAGTACCACACCGGGGTGCGCTTAAACAGGAGGGCAGGCAGGCCAAAGGCCAGCAGCGGCAGGGCCAGCAGGAAGGACTCCAGAATCTGCCTGGTCAGCAGCGCCACCAGCAGGAACACCAGAGCGCTGAACCCCAGCAGGGTCACGCCCACGATCTGCCGTATGGTGACGCCGGGTTTCGCGGACGTCTCGTTGGCTGTCTCCGGTGGGTCGGAAGCCTGCTCCGGCTCAATGCCCCGGACCAGCTGGTCCATGGTGAGGCCGAAGATCTCGCACATCTTCGTGAGCTTATCCAGTTCAGGCACCGAGGCGTCCGTCTCCCACTTGGACACGGATTGACGGGACACCTCCAGCTGTTCGGCCAGATCACTCTGGGAGAGCCGGTGGGCAGAGCGCTGGGCGGCAATGCGTTCTCCTAAGGTCATCGTTCAAAACTCCTTTTCTGTTTCTGCCCCAATTCTGGCAGATACGGGGCAGAATGTCTACCAAGCCGCCTTGGAAATGCCGCAACCAACAGTTGCACCAGCCTTTTCAGGTCAGGCAGTCCCCAACTCCGGGGATCAGGTGGATAAGCCAGGCAAACGGTACCGACAGCAGGAAGAACACCACCGCAAAGAAGGGGATGGAGATTACCGGGGCGAAGGACAGGATGGAGATGTCCAGCCACCGGAACAGCAGCACCCAGACCGGGTGGATCAGGTAGATGCCGAAGGCGTACTCCCCCAGCCGGGACACGGCGCTGCGGCGGGAGCGCTCGTCGCTGACCCCCAGCACATAGCGGAACAGCGTGCAGATGGCGGTGGCCGTCATCACCACGTTGGGGGCGGTGAAGCTGTACCACAGGTCCCGTCCGCCGCCGAAGAGCTTATCCCCGCACAAAGTCAGGACTGCCCCCAGGATACCCAGGGCATACAGGATAAATTCCGGGATCTGGCCAATGACATAGTGGCGCAGGTACCAGCCCCCCACATAAAAGCCGATCCAGCCCAGAACCAAATGGAGCTGCAGCCGCTCCAGCAGCACCACCACTACGTTGCCCGGCTGAAATTCCGCCCACATGGGCAGCACCGAGGCGAACAGGAAGCAGAGGGCCAGAAAATATCTGGCCTCATTCCGGTTGGCGGAGGCGGTGAACCGGTGGATCATAGGCTGGACCAGATAGAGGCCCATGAGCGGGTACAGCACCCACAGATGGGGGTAGGTATTGCCCCTGGCCGCGGACACCAGCGCGGACCACAGCCCGCCCCAGCTCAAGCTCCCGCCGCCCAGCAGGGTGGATACGATGGCAAAAAAAGCCCCCCAGAACACCAAGCTTCCGAACGTGGGCAGCACAAGACCGGTCAGGGCACCGGTGAAGTGCGGCTTCCCCCCCTCCAGGGCGAACATCCCCCACAGCATAAATAGGGCGGGAATGGCCCAGGCCGTCAGCCCCTGGTAGACGGACAGCACCTGCCAGGCCCCGCTCCCCGCCTGCACCATCTGCTGGCCGCTCTGGGCCAGCAGGTACACGATGGCGGACAGCACCGCAAAAATGCGGAAAAAGCCGGGCCATCCGATATTTTTATCACTCTTTGCCATGCAATCTCTCCCCATTCTTCCTTAACGCTGTTCATTATACAGGGATTTCTCCCACAATTCAACTTTTTTATCCCCCGACTAAAAGCTGGTATAATTGTCCAAACTAGGGCCATAGACTGGGAATAACAGGGGCTTCGCCTCTCCCCGGACAGAAAGGACGGTCCTCTATGGCGGCATCTACCCACAACTTCACCTCCCATCGCAAGGCGCACTCCTCCGTTGATGAGGAGCGCCGCGTGCTGATGGACTCCCTGCAACATACCCGCGCCCTCATCAATCAGGCCTACAGCGGCTTCAACACGGCCAGTGACCACGACCTCATCGACTCCTATGTCTATGAGATCAACGCCCTGCAGTGCCGCTATAACTACCTGCTCCGGCGGGTCAAAGAGCTGGAGGAGCCACTATGACCCCCTCATTGGGCCTGTGCGCCGCCGGATTGCTGGTGTGCGCTGCCCTGTTCTTTCTTCGCCGGAGCATTCTGTGGCTTTTAAAGCTGGCCCTCCGCTCCGGGGTCAGCCTGGCCCTGCTCTCCCTGCTCACCCCCTTTTTTTCCTCCATTGGTGTACATCTGGGCGTGAACTGGTTCAATGCTCTGGTCCTTGGTCTGCTTGGGGCTCCTGGATTCGGGCTTCTTTTGCTGCTGCAATGGATGTTTCGCTAAGAAACGGATCTAGGCGCGGAATTTTGCCGTTTGCCATTGACTGTTCGGGGAGAGTTCAGTATAATGTGATATTAACCTGACATTTTTATTCAGGCCACTATATCAAAGTATTTGAAAGGGGTTCTCCCAAATGAGCGATCAGCGTGTATTTAACTTCTCCGCCGGCCCCTCCATGCTCCCGGTGTCCGTACTGGAGCGTGCTGGGTCAGAAATCACAAACTACCGTGGTTCCGGTATGTCCGTGATGGAGATGAGTCACCGCTCAAAGGTTTTCATGAAGATCTTCGAGGAGACCCAGGATAAGCTCCGCCGTCTCATGAATGTGCCCGACAGCCACAAGATCCTGTTTCTCCAGACCGGAGCCACCGGCCAGTTTGCCATGGTCCCCATGAATCTGATGGGCACCACCGGCAAGGCGGACTACGCCGTCACCGGCAACTTCTCCAACCTGGCCGCTAAGGAGGCCGTCAAGTACGGTGCGGTCAACATCGCCGCCTCCTCCGAGGACCGAAACCACAGCTACATCCCCGCCCAGAGCGAGCTGAAGCTGTCTGACGACGCCAGCTATTTCTACTACTGCGCCAACAACACCATCTACGGCACCGAGTGGGATTACGTACCCGCTACCAATGCCCCCCTGGTGTGTGATATGTCCTCTGACATCCTGTCCGCTCCCGTGGACGTGTCCAAGTACGGGGTTATCTTCGCCGGCGCTCAGAAAAACATGGCTCCCGCCGGCCTCACTGTGGCTATTGTCCGGGAGGATCTGGCCGGTCACGAACTGCCCTGTACCCCCACCATCATGAGCTACAAGACCATGATCGACAAGGACTCCATGTACAACACCCCGCCCTGCTGGTGCATCTACATGCTGGGTCTGAACCTGGACTGGGTCGCCGAGAACGGCGGCGTGGAGGGGATGCAGAAGCTTCGCCAACTGCGCTCCGGTATGCTGTATGATGTGCTGGACCACTCCAAGCTGTTCCAGTGCCACGCTCAGCCCGGCTCCCGTTCCAGCATGAACGTGACCTTCCGCACCGGAAATGAAGAGCTGGATGCCAAGTTCATTCAGGAAGCCGCTGAGGCCGGTTTCGTCAACCTGAAGGGCCACCGGAAAACCGGCGGTATGCGTGCCTCCATCTACAACGCCATGCCCGTAGAGGGTGTGGAGCGCCTGTGCGACTTTATCCGCACGTTTGATAAAACCAACGGCTGAACGCCGTATACTAGTTTGAGAAGAGGTAAGTTCTCATGTACCGCATTAAGACATTAAATAAAATCTCCAACGCCGGTCTCAGCCACCTGGAACCCAGCCGGTTTCAGGTAGGCAGTGAGGTTGAAAACGAGGACGGCATCCTGGTCCGCTCCGCCGCCATGCACGACTACCAGTTCCCTGAAAACCTGCGGGCCATCGCCCGCGCCGGTGCGGGAACCAACAATATTCCCATCGACCGCTGCTCCGAAAGCGGCATCGTGGTATTCAACACCCCCGGTGCCAATGCCAACGCCGTGAAGGAGCTTGTGCTGGCCGCCATGCTGATCGCCTCCCGTGACATTCTGGGCGGTGCCCAGTGGGTTCAGGAGCAGGCCAGCAACCCCGACGTGGATCTGTCCGCCGTGGTCGAGAAGGGCAAGTCCGCGTTTGCCGGCCCCGAGCTCTTCCACAAGTCCCTCGGTGTCATCGGTCTGGGCGCCATCGGCGCGCTGGTGGCCAACATGGCCCTGGAGCTGGGCATGGACGTATACGGCTACGACCCCTTCCTGTCCGTGGACGCTGCACTCCGGCTGGACCGCCATGTGAACGTGGTCAAGAGCCTGGACGAGCTCTATAAGGTCTCCGACTACATCACCATCCACGTCCCCTACAATAACGCCACCAAGGACACCATCAACGCCGAGGCGATCGGCAAGATGAAGGGGCAGGTCCGCATCATCAACCTGGCCCGCGGCGGACTTGTCAACAGCGAGGATATGGCTGCCGCTCTGAACGCCGGACGCGTGGCCCGCTATGTCACCGACTTCCCCGACCAGCTGCTGGCCAGCACCCAAAACGTGGTGACTCTGCCCCATCTGGGCGCCTCCACCCCCGAGAGCGAGGAGAACTGTGCCGCCATGGCCGCCCGCCAGCTGAAGGATTACCTGCTCAACGGCAACATTACCAACTCCGTCAATCTGCCCACCGTGGTGCAGGATTGGAGCGGCATCTCCCGCCTGTGCATCATCCACCTCAATATGCCCGCCATGCTGACCCGCATCATGACGTATCTGTCTGATGACAATATCAACGTGGAGAACATGACAAACAAGTCCAAAAAGGACTACGCCTACACCATTGTGGACGTGAACACCCGCATCAACGACGACGTGGCCGACCAGCTGCGCGCCATCCCCGGCGTCATCCGGGTTCGTGTCCTCAACCACTGAT
>JAHHSC010000110.1 GCA_020025455.1 Lawsonibacter sp.
CGAGACCAAGGCGATTGAATACGCCAAGTAATTTTCTTATAATTGAATACAAAATAAAATCGGGACGCCCCCCTGCGTCCCGATTTTTTTGTTTAGGAAAGCCCCATCTGTTCGACCGCATAACACGGTCAACAGATGGGGCGAAGTTCAAAGCGGATGCTCTGTTTGTACAGAAATTTACTTGGTTGCCCAGTTGCCGGTGGCCTCGGCGGTCAGGTAGGCATTGACGAAGCCGTCCAGATCGCCGTCCATCACGGCAGAGATGTTGGAGGTCTCGTAGGCGGTGCGGGTGTCCTTCACCATCTGGTAGGGCATAAAGACGTAGGAGCGGATCTGGCTGCCCCACTCGATCTTCAGCTGGGCACCCTTCAAATCGGAGATCTTCTCCGCCTTCTCCTGCATCTGCAGCTCCACCAGCTTGGCGCGGAGCATCTTCATACAGTTGTCCTTGTTCTGGAACTGGGAACGCTCCTGCTGGCTGGAGACCACAATGCCGGTGGCCTTGTGGATCAGTCGGACGGCGGAGGAGGTCTTGTTGACGTGCTGGCCGCCGGCGCCGGAAGAGCGGAACACCTGCATCTCGTAGTCCTCGGGGCGGATCTCGATATCGGCGTCCTCCGGCAGGTCGGGCATGACCTCAACAGAGGAGAAGGAGGTCTGGCGGCGGGCGTTGGCGTCGAAGGGGGACACGCGGACCAGGCGGTGGACGCCGTGCTCCCCGCGCAGGTAGCCGTAGGCGTTCTCGCCCTCGATCATAATGGTGGCGGACTTGATGCCGGCCTCGTCGCCCTCCTGATAGTCCATGATCTCATAGGTGAAGCCGTGGCGCTCGGCCCAGCGGGTGTACATGCGGTACAGCATCTGGGCCCAGTCCTGCGCCTCGGTGCCGCCGGCACCGGGGTGGATGGAGAGAATGACGTTGTTGTGGTCGTACGCGCCGGTGAGCAGGGTCTCCAGGCGGGCCTCCTCCAGCTCGGAAATCAGGTGTTCAAAGCCCTCCTCCAGCTCGGGAATCAGGCTCTCGTCCTCAAATTCGTTGCCCATCTCGCACAGGGCCAGCAAATCGGCGTGGTGCTGCTCGCGGCGCTTCTGCTTGTCCACCTTGTCCTGAAGGTTCTTGATGCGCTGCTGTACCTTCTGGGCCTTGTCCAGGTTGTCCCAGAAGCCGTCGGCGGCCGATTCCGCCTGGAGCATATCCAGCTCTCGCTCGGCGCTCTCCAGGTCCAGGGCTTGGGCCAGCTTTTCCAGGTCGGGGGCCAGGTTGTTCAGCTTGACTTTATATTCGTCGAATTGGAGCATTGGGGGTCCTCACTCTCTCAAATAAAATTCCGGTATTCCGGGAATGGTTGATTTCAGACACAAAAGGTCCAAAGACCTTGCGCGCAAACTATTATATAGTACCGGAAGAAAAATGTAAAGAGCGCACCCCACAAAATAAGCCGGCCGGGGCGCGGCTTGCGCCCCGGTCAGCGATCGCTGGTCAGCCAGTGCTCCCCGCGAAAGATCAGGTCATCCACATCACCCTTTGGGATGGGCTGAGCGGGTTTTGGTTGTGTGTTGTTTTTCGTTTCATCCATGGTTCTTCCTCCTGAAAAATGGTAGCTGTCGTTCCTATGTGAGCGGCGAACCACTCCAGTATATGCCGGGACAGGCGAAATATGTGCCGAAGCCTGGGGGATCGTTTTGAGCCTGCAAGAAAAGAGCACGTTTTTTTCTCTTGACAGCGGGGCTGAATTGTGGTAGACTAATTAAGCCTTGAGAGACAAGGGGCCACATCCATGCCGGAGTGGCGGAATTGGCAGACGCCAGGGACTTAAAATCCCTTGGGAGAAATCCCGTGCCGGTTCGATCCCGGTCTCCGGCACCAGATATCGCGGGGTAGAGCAGTTGGTAGCTCGTCGGGCTCATAACCCGGAGGTCGCAGGTTCGAGTCCTGTCCCCGCAACCACTCAAAACACCTGATTTCATACGAAATCAGGTGTTTTTTTAACGTTTTGGGCAACGTCGAACATGGGGCCTTGCAGCATATACGAACACGATAAAGCGGAATGAACCCGAAATGAACCGAACATAAACCGTACGATTTTATCGGCAGTTTATTGATCCGACGTATCGCTGTGGTATGATAGGGTTACAAACGTTTGGAGGATGCACAAATGACGATAAAAAAACGGCTCGCCGTCTCCAATGTGCTGATGATATTGGTCCCCATCGGAATCACGGTGCTCATTGCGTTTTGCTGCCTTGGGGGCATCTGGTTTACCATCACCCACGGCACAGGCGTGGGCTTTGAGGACAGCGAGGACTTCATTCAGGCCAGCGCCGGAATTTCGGAGCTTGCATCGGCTGCGCTCGCGCAAGGGGAGAAGGATGAGCAGCTTGAGTCGCTGGAAACGCTCACCAGTATTCTTGACCGAGGTGCCATGTCGCTTGTGGTGACAGCCGATGGAGAGGACTTCTACCGCTATGGAGAAGCTGGGGCTTCGCAGGAGGACGCCCAGCTTATGGCAGCGGCCCAGGCCCTTCAAAATGAGGGGACGCTCTCTATGGGAACGCGGAATTTGCATGTTCGCTCCTTGACGCAGGACGGTGTGGATTATGTAATTTACCTCTACAACACGCAGCGTCCGCTTTCCTATACCAGCTTGAAGGTGGCGGTGGTCCTTGCCGGGAGCGTATTGATCCTTGCCATTTTTCTCTCTGTGCTTTTTACGGACCGATTTCTCACCCGCTTCGTATGGCGGCGGATTGAGCAGCCGCTGGAGCAGCTCTCCGGCGGCGTCCGGCAGATCCGCGACGGAAATCTGGATTATCGGTTGGAATACGCCGGGAAGGATGAGTTTCTCCCGGTATGTCAGGATTTTAACGACATGGCCGCCCGCTTGAAAGAATCGGTTGAGCGTTCCCGCCGCGAGGAGGAAAGCCGCAAGGAG
>JAHHSC010000111.1 GCA_020025455.1 Lawsonibacter sp.
AGATTTTCTGAAAAACGGTTGCAGAATGAAGAAAGACCTGCTATACTGAACCCAATTTGATTGGAGTCTATCCGGTTAAAGATTTTTGACCGCTTCCCCGCCAGGGAGGCTGAGGCTACACGGACGGCCGGGTCAAATGCCGAAAACCCGTCGAAGAGCCGGGGATCGTACCGCGGGTGCGAGTGGCAACTTTCGTTGCCTTATTGATTGAGTTCAAAGCTCAAATTTTGTAAGTTGAAAAATGCGTCAACTTGTGAAACGGTCAATAAGAGTAGTAAAAGTAACCTTTGCTGTATAGACTCTGAATGCCAATTCCAATCCATTCTCCGTACCTTTGTGTAGGGGATTGTTCTGCAGAATCGCAGACGACGCTTTTTTTGACGGCGCCGTCTGCTTTTTTTCGTTTTTCGGAAAAGTGCAGGGGGCAAACCAGAGGAGGAAAACAAATTGAGAAAACGCATCATTGCCCTGACCCTGGCCCTGACGGCCCTGCTGACTCTGCCTGCCTGCGGCGTAGCCGAGCCTGCTGACGCAGTCCCCACCGCGACACTGGAGGAGCAGTACAACGGCTATATGGACGCCGTTTCCCCGGAGTACGCCTATGACATTGCCATGGAACTGACCACGAACCCCGACTTCTTTAACGCCGAGCTGGGCGGCCGCACTGCCGGCAGCGACGCCGAGCACGCCGCCGCCGATTATCTGGCTGGCGTTATGGAGGAACTGGGGCTCAGCGATGTGGAAAAGGTGGCTGCCCCCTGCGACCGCTGGCAGTTCAACGGCGCCAGCTTTACCGTGGACGGCAAGGAATACCCCGTCTACTCTTACGCCACCGCCGCCACGCCCCCGGAGGGCATCACCGCCCAACTGGTCTACGCAGGTGACGGCACCATGTGGGACTACGAAGACTTGGATGTAGAGGGCAAGATCGTCCTCATTGACATCGACCAGCGCAGCAACTGGTGGATCACCTATCCTATGCTGGAGGCGGATTTTCAGGGGGCTGCCGCCATTCTGGCCGCCAATGTGGGCGGTTTCTCTCAGATTGCCGACGATGCCCTGAACGGTCAGGACATCTGCGGCCCTGCTTCCATTCCCACGCTGTCCATCGGCCTTGCGGACTCCCGGGAGCTGCAGGAGAAGATGCTCTCCGGCCCCGTCACCGCTACGTTGGTGGTGGACAACGAGGTGGAGGTGGACGCAGGTACCACCTATAACGTCACGGGCGTGCTGAAGGGCAAGTCCTCCGACCATCAGATTCTGGTGGGCAGCCACTACGACGTCCATTTCCGGGGCTTCCAGGATGACAACTGCGCCGTGGGTCTGGTACTGTCCATGGCAAAGGCCATGATCGACTCCGGCTACCAGCCGGAAAACGACATCGTTTTTTGTCTCCACGGTGCCGAGGAGTGGGGCTCTTCCTACACCCAGTATGACTGGACTGTGGGCGCATGGGAGATGATCAACAATGTCCACCCCGACTGGGTGGGCAAGACCCTGGCTTTCATCAACTTTGAGCTGCCCGCTTATGAGTTCGACACCTACACCAGCACCTACTCCGCACCGGAAATGTATGCCATGCTGGACTATTTCGCCAACGAGTATGCGTATTCGCCTGACCCCGTTGGCTGCTTCCCCGACGGCGTGCTCACCGAGGGTTACCAGACCTACACCTACTCCGACGACTTCTCCTACTATGCAGCTGGTGTGCCCTCCACGGTGAACGGCTTCCTGCTGCAAAAGGATATGGAGACGGTGTTCCCCTTCTATGAGAACATCTACCACAGCCAGTACGACACCCCCGACACCTACAACGAGGCTGTCATGAACTTCAACATCCAGTACTACGGCGCACTGGCTATGTACATCGACCAGAATCCTGCATTGGACCTGGATTTCACTGCCCAGTATGACCGTATCCTGGCCTCCATGGACGCGGATGCTATGGCTGCCGCAGGTGCGGATGTGGATGCCTTCCAGGCTGCACTGGAGCAGCTGAATAGCTCCGCTCAAGCCATGCGGGAAAAGGTGGTCCAGGTGAACCGGGACTATCGGCAGGCTCGTGCTGACGGCGATACGGAGAAGATGGCCGAGCTGTGGGCAGAGGGCAAGGCACTGACCGCAAAGAACCTTGCTGCGTTTGAATATGCCCAGAAAAACCTGCTGGGGCTCATGTACGAGCGTCCCATTGTTCCCCACGAGGCACCCCAGGAGAACATGCAGTTGTGCCGGGACATCATCGCCTGTCTGGAGCAGGGGGATGTGGTTACCGCTGTGGATGAATACGCTTGGACCGTCAACAACGTGCTGGAGTGGTACGCCATGTATTTCTCTCCCGAAGTCATCGCCATTCAGGATGATATGCTTTGGGGCGAGGACAACCAAGACAACCTCTATTGGGGCAGCAACATCGGCTTCACCAAGGCAGACGTGGACGCTGCCACGCGGAGCATCTTTGCCCGCTACGATGAGGTGGGCGGCGACTTCTCCGAGGAGATTGCCGTCTATCAGGCGGCTATTGATGCCCAGACCCACATCCTGCGGGACCTGAGCGCCAAGGAGACCGCCGCCATGACCGAGCTGGCTGGTCTGCTGCGCTGAGGGTAAAACAGGCGGGACCGATTCTCCCGCGCTATGGAAACATTTGAAAAAGGCATTCGGAATTGCCGCACGGCAATTCCGGATGCCTTTTTTCACGCTTTCTGGTGCAGTGTGGGCGAGCACAGCACTTTTAGATGACAAAAATATGCTTCGGTTTGATTTCACAGTTTCTTGCTGCAAAGCGGCGGTATATTGTATCGAAGTTGCCAAAAATGGCGAAAAGCGTTGCAACCGGTCGGCTTTTCTGGTAGAATC
>JAHHSC010000112.1 GCA_020025455.1 Lawsonibacter sp.
GCACTCGTAGCGGTCCATGCCCTCGTACTTGCCGCCGTTGGCGTTGACCTTGCCGTTGTCGTCCAGAACGCGGATGGTCTCCAGATTGTGGCGCAGGCCGACCTCAAAGTCGTTGGGGTCGTGGGCGGGGGTCATCTTAACGCAGCCGGTACCGAAGTCCATCTCGACATAGTCATCGGCCACAATGGGGATCTCACGGTTCATGATGGGCAGGATACAGGTCTTGCCCACCAGGTGCTTGTAGCGCTCGTCGTTGGGGTTCACGGCCACGCCGGTATCGCCCATCATGGTCTCAGGACGGGTGGTGGCCACGACCAGATAGCCGGAGCCGTCACTGAGGGGGTAGCGCATATGCCACAGGCTGCCCGGCTTATCCTGGTACTCGACCTCGGCATCGCTCAGCGCCGTGGCGCAGTGGGGGCACCAGTTAATGATGCGGCTGCCCTTATAGATGAGGCCCTTCTCGTAGAGGTTGCAGAAGGTCTCCCGGACGGCCTTGGAGCAGCCCTCGTCCATGGTGAAGCGGGAGCGATTCCAGTCACAGGAAACGCCCATCTTCTTCTGCTGCTTCACGATACGGTCGCCGAAGCGCTCCTTCCAGTCCCAGACGCGCTCCAGGAACTTGTCTCGACCCAGGTCGTAGCGGGTCAGACCCTCGTTGACACGAAGCTCCTCCTCCACCTTGATCTGGGTTGCGATGCCGGCGTGGTCGATGCCGGGCACCCAGAGAGCTGCGTAGCCCTCCATGCGCTTAAAGCGGATCAGAATGTCCTGCAGGGCACAGTCCATGGCGTGACCCATGTGCAGCTGGCCGGTGACGTTAGGGGGAGGCATGACAATGGTAAAGGGCTTCTTGTTGGGATCGCGGTGACCTTCAAAGCAGCCGGCCTCTTCCCACTGCTTGTAGATACGCTCCTCAGCTTCCTGAGGTTCGTATACCTTTGGCAGTTCGATGCTCATAGGAAATTCTCCTTTTCATTTGGATTTTAGGGTCCTGATCGGCAGGACAAAAAATCGCCCTGAGCCGATCGGCTCAGGGCGAACAAAAGTCCGTGGTACCACCTGAATTTGGACAGAACCGTCCACACTCTGGTCCGGGTAACGGTGGAGACCGCCGTCCCTTACTGTGATTCTGGGGCGGAGCTTGGAAGCCACGTTCTCGCCGGGTCAAGCAGGGACTTGCACCAGATGTCCCCTCTCTGAAGCTTTTTGCCGGGATACTCCTCTTCCGCATCGCTTTTATTGGCTTATTATATGGAATTTACAGGCGTTTGTCAAGGGATTTTGGTCCGTTACCGGCTGTTTTTCCGCTTTTCGGCGACGTTCTTCTTATAGATGATGTTGAGTCCCTTCAGAAGCAGATCCCGCTCCACCTTGATCTCCCGCTTGCACAGGGGCATAATGAACGGGGCCATGCCGCCGGTGGCCACCACGTTGGTGGACTGGCCAAGCTCCTCTTCCACCCGCTCCAGCATACCGTCGATCATGGCGGCGGTGCCGTACATGATGCCGCTGCGCATACAGTCTACGGTGTTCTTGCCGATGACCTTACCCGGTCTATCCAGACGGATGCCGGGCAGCTGAGCGGTCCGGGAGGTCAGGGCCTCCAGCGAGATATGAACACCGGGTATGATGCAGCCGCCCAAATAAGTGTTTCCATCGCCAACCACCTCAATCGTGGTGGCCGTACCCAGGTCCAGCAGGGTCAGCGGAGGTTTATACTCCGCCAGAGCCGCCACCGCAATGACGATACGGTCGCTGCCAACCTGAGATGGGGTGTCCATCAGGATGTTCAAGCCGGTCTTGATGCCGGGGCCTACCACCATAGGCGGCTTGCCAATGACCTTCATCACGCCGGTCTGGACCGAGTTGAACACAGGCGGCACCACCGAGGAGATGATGCAGTCCTCCACGCGGCTGGGGGTCACTTCAAAGAGGGACAGGATATTTTTGATCTCGACGCCATACTGGTCGGAGGTCTTGCTGTGGTCGGTGGCGATGCGGGCTTCAAACAGGATTTTGTCCTCCTCAATGCCGCCGATCACAATGTTGGTATTGCCAATGTCAATGGCAAGGAGCATATGTGCTCACCTCATCCGGATAAATTTAAACTTTTGCCGCAGCTTTGCGGTGGAGCGGCTTACGCCGCCCGCTCCATGACTTTCAGCAGCGCCTTGCCCACGGCAGTGACCAGCACCAGGGCCGCAATGGCCTCCATGATGCCTGCGCCGGTCACAGTGGCCATGATGAGACCGTATACGGCGCTCATCGCCACCTGTCTGGCGGCGGCATACTGCTCTGCCAGCAGGAAATAGATGCTGCCCATCACCAGAACGGTGTTCGTCATAGAACCAAGAAAGCCTACCAAAGGCAGGGCGATCAGGTCGTTTACTTTCAGCTTTTTCAGCCCGATCCACAGCCAGCCGGCCACCAGCCCCACCAGGATGCGGCAGCCAATGGAAATCCACAGCGCCTTGAATACGCCTTCCAGACCAGTGGTGCTCATAAAGGGGGAGAAGGCAAAGGAAAGCAGCTTAGGGGCTACGGTATTGCTCACCACGGAGCTAATGCCGAATACGCCGCCCAGGATGGAACCTGCCATAGGCCCAAAGAGGATGGCACCAAGGATCACAGGGATATGGACCGTGGTGGCCTTGATGATGGGAAGTTCGATCATTCCAAGCGGAGTGCTGGCCAGCAGCACAATGATGGCGGCCATAAGGGCCACCCCTACCATCCAGCGGGTGTCTTTACGGGTTTTCATATTCAATTACCTCCTGCTGCCGC
>JAHHSC010000113.1 GCA_020025455.1 Lawsonibacter sp.
CTAAAAATGTGGATAAATGTGTTATCATTGGAAAGGAAGCTAGTTTGATATGACCCGAATCGACGCAAGAGCACAGGACCAGCTGCGTCCTGTGGAAATCATTCCAAATATCAACAAGTTTGCGGAGGGCTCCTGCCTGATCCGCTGCGGCAATACCCATGTGCTGTGCTGCGCCAGTGTGGAGGATAAGCCACCCCGCCACGTCCCCGAGGGGGAGGGCTGGGTCACCGCCGAGTACTCGATGCTGCCCCGCGCCAACCGGGAGCGCTCCCGCCGTGACATCTCCAAGCTGAAGCTCAACGGCCGCTCCGCTGAGATCCAGCGCCTCATCGGCCGCGCCCTGCGGTCTGTGGTGGACATGAAGAAGCTGGGCCCCTGGAACATTACCATCGACTGCGATGTGCTCCAGGGCGACGGCGGTACCCGCACTGCCTCCATCACCGGCGGCTTTGTGGCCATGATGCTGGCCTTCCAGAAGATGCAGAAGGCCGGTCAGATCACTGAACTCCCCGTCAGCGGCTATGTGGCCGCCGTCTCTGCCGGCATCGTCAACGACGAAGCGCTGCTGGATCTCTGCTATGAGGAGGACTCCTCTGCCATGGTGGACCTGAACTGCGTCATGGACGACCAGGGCCGGCTCATCGAGATCCAGGGCACCGGCGAGGAGCGGCCCTTCACCCTGGATGAGCAGCAGAAGCTGGTGGAGCTGTGCCACAAGGGTATTCTGGAGCTCCAGGCCATCCAGAAGTCCGTTCTGGAGTAAGGGGGGCAACATGGAAAAATTTGTTTTAGCCTCCCACAACGTCCATAAGCTCGCAGAAATGTCCGCAATTCTGGGCAAGATGGGAGTGGAAGTGGTCTCTCCCGCCAGCATTGGGATAGACGTGGACGTGGAGGAGACGGGCACCACCTTCGAGGAAAACTCCCTGCTGAAAGCCAAGGCCATCGTGGAGCTCAGCGGTCTGCCCGCCATTGCCGACGACTCCGGCCTGTGTGTGGACTGCCTGAACGGCGCCCCCGGCGTTTACTCCGCCCGCTACGGCGGCGAGGGCCTGGACGATCCGGGCCGCTGCCGCCTGCTGCTGGAGAATATGAAGGGGCTGGGGACCCGCACGGCTAAGTTCGTGTCGGTCATCACCTGCTGCTTCCCCAACGGGGATACCGTGGCGGCGCGGGGGGAGTGCCCCGGCACCATTGCCTACGCCCCCATGGGGGAGAGCGGCTTTGGCTATGACCCGGTCTTTTTCCTGCCCGAGCGGAAGAAAACCTTTGCACAGCTTACCCCCGAGGAGAAAAACGCCATTTCCCACCGGGGCCGCGCTCTGGAGGCATTTCAGGTCAAGCTGACGGAGTACTTTAAAACCAGATCATAAGGAGACTATTGAAATTTATGGAACTGACTAGCAAGCAGCGCGCCCAGCTTCGTGGGCTGGCCAACAGCATCGACACCATCCTCATCGTGGGTAAGGACGGCGTAAGCGACAACGTGGTCAAGCAGGCCAACGAGGCGCTGGAAGCCCGAGAGCTGATCAAGGGACGTGTACTGGAAAACTCCCTGCTGTCGGCACGCGAGGCCGCCGAGGAGCTCTCTCCCGCCACCCGCAGCGAAGTGGTCCAGGTCATCGGCACCAAGTTTGTGCTGTACCGCCCCAGCCACAACCCGAACAAGAAAGATAAAATCGTCCTGGTCGCAGACCGGAAGCGCAAGTAAGCCAACCATCCATTACCGATACGGAGGTGCCAGAGCATGAAAATCGGAATTTACGGCGGAACCTTCAACCCACCGCATCTGGGCCATCTGGCGGCGGCCAAAGCCGCAGTGGCTGAGCTGGGACTGGATAAGCTCATTCTGATCCCCACCGCCGTCCCACCCCATAAAGAGCTGCCTGCCGATACCCCCAGCCAGGAGCACCGGCTTGCCATGGTGGAGCTGATGGCGGATACCATGCAGCTTTCCAAGGTGGTTGAGGTATCCACCCTGGAGCTGGACCGGGCCGGAACGAGCTATACCTCCGACACCCTGGCCCAACTTCACGCCCAGTACCCGCAGGCCCAGCTTTGGCTCCTTGTGGGAACGGATATGTACCTCACCCTCCACCAGTGGCACGATCCAGCCGCCATCCTGAATCTGGCCGGGGTGTGTGCCTTTGGCCGCACACCGGAGGACGGGGAGGATCTGTTTGCCCCCCAGACGGAATATCTGGAACAGACCTATGGTGCCAGGGTCCATATCATGTCCATCCCCCATCTGGTGGAGGTGTCCTCCACCGAGCTGCGGACGGAGCTGACCGCCGGGCGGGGACGGGGGTATCTGCCCCAGGCGGTCTACGGTTATATTCTGCGCCACCAGCTCTATGGCACCTGCGCCGATCTGAAGCACCTGAGTCTGGATGACCTGCGGGCCTGCTCCTACTCCATGGTGAAGCAGAAGCGGGTGCCCCACATCAGAGGCGTGGAGGAGGAGGCGGTCCGTCTGGCCAAGCGCTGGGGAGCCGACGAGGAGCTGGCCCGCCGCGCCGGAATCCTGCACGACTGCACCAAATATCTGGAGCTGGAGCCCCAGCTGGCCCTGTGCAAACAGTACGGGGTGGAGCTGGACGAGCTGGAGCGGGTGGCAGTAAAGCTGCTCCACTCCAAGACCGGTGCCTGTATGGCGAAGTACGTTTACGGTCAGCCGCAGGAGGTGTACGATGCCATTTTCTGGCACACCACCGCCAAGGAGGA
>JAHHSC010000114.1 GCA_020025455.1 Lawsonibacter sp.
CCCTCCATGGTAGTTCGGGTTCCCATGGCGTCCATGACCAGCAGAGGGTCCCGCTCCTCGATGACCACCGAGCTCATGTCCGGGTGGCTGGGGTTGGGGGAGCCGGTGACAAAGTAGGGGATGCCCCAGTAATTGGCCGCCAGGGCGATTTGGAAGGTGCCCACCTTGTTGACCACATGGCCGTCCACCGTGATCACGTCGGCGGCAGAGGTAAAGAGGTCCACGTGCTTCTTCTCCATGGTGTAGGCGGGCATATTGTCCGAGATCACCGTCACATCAAATCCCATGTCACAGGCTACGCTGGCGGTCAGCCGTGCCCCCTGGAAATAGGGCCGGGTCTCCGGGCAGATTACGTGGATCGGGTTTCCTCTTCTGCGGCACTCCCGAAGCATGGTGCCGATGACTGTCTCAGCAAAGCACTGGGTCATAATCGTACCGTTCTGGGGGATTTTATCCGCCAGGTACGTGCCGATGGTGGTGTAGCGGATGTAGTTCTCGTTGATCTGGTTCACGGCGTTCTCCCGCAGGGCCTCCACCAGAGCCTCCCCGCTGTGTCCCGCCGCCAGGGCGGCCTTGGCCGCGTTTAGGGCCCGCTGGGTGACCCGCTCCATTTTGGCCGCGGTGGTAGGCCGTGCATGGGCCAGGGTGTAGGCCGCCTTCTCCAGATGGCGGAGGATGGTGTCCGCATCCCGGTCCCTCACCTCAAACGCCGCCAGTGCCATGCCCATGGCCGCCGCCAAAAAGGGGCCGCCGCTTTGCGTTACCATATCCGCAATGGCCTGCGCCACCTCCTCGTGGCGATAACAGGTCACATACTCCACCCGCACCGGGTAGATACGCCGGTCCAAAATCCGGACCACACCGTCCTCATACCAGGCCACATTCTCATAGCGCAGGAGAAAACCCACGCCTTCGTCTGCTCGTACCATGTTTGTTCCTCCTCAGCTCTCCCGCATGGCGGCGATCTGCTCCTCGGTAATGGGGCAGATGGGGCCGTTGCCTATGGCGATGGAGCAGATTTTGGCCGCATCCTCCACATAGACGGCCCGGATGTGGGCCTGGTCCAGGTCACGGCCCACGGTGAGCACGCCGTGGTTGGCCAGCAGGCAGCCATTGCGCGCCTGGAGAACCTTCACGGCCTCCTCCCCCACTGCCGCCGTGCCGGGGACCGCGAACTGCGCCAGCGGCACGTCTCCACCCAAAAAGGGCACCATCTCGATGAGAATGGCGGGGATATTTTTATGGTTAACCGCGAAGGCGGTGGCATAGGGGGAGTGGGTGTGGATGACCGCACCCACCTCGGGCTTGGCGGTGTACACCGCCGCGTGCATCGGCCACTCGGAGGAGGGGCGGTACTTCCCTTCCTCCACGGTGCCGTCCAGGTGCATAAGCACCATATCCTCCGGGGTGATGGTCTCATACGCCACCGAGGTTGGCGTAATGCACATCAGGCCACTCTCCCCGTCATAGACACTCAGATTGCCGCTGGTGCCCGCAAAGAGCTTCTCCTGATAGGATTGTTTGGCGCAGGCACAGACCGCCTGGCGCATTTCCTCTCTCGTCATGGTATTCCTCCGTTATATAAGGCGGGCACCCCCGCCGTTTCTGCCTCTCTACGCTACCACATCTTGCCCCGCTTGTCCAGCCCGGACGGTCGATTGACAGCGTGGCGGTCCTATGTTAGGATGAACGAAAACGGGGGAGCATCCCTCGTGCCTTCGGAGGTTCGCTATGCGCTACTCTTATGACGATTTCAAAACCGCCGCCGACTTTCTGCGGGAGAAGGTGGATTTCACCCCGGAGATCGGCATTGTGCTGGGGTCCTGCCTCGGCCCCTTCGCCGCCGAGATTGAAAACCCCGTTGAGGTGGACTACAAGGACATCCCCAACTTTCTGGTCTCCACCGTAGAGTCCCACGCGGGCAAGCTGATTTTCGGCACTGTGGACGGAAAGAAGGTGGTCTGCATGTCCGGCCGCTTCCACTTCTATGAGGGGTATGACTTTGAACAGCTGGTCATCCCCATCCGGGTATTGAAGCTGCTTGGCATCCAGACCCTGATCCTCACCAACGCCGCCGGGGCGGTGAACACCGACTATCAGCCCGGCGACGTGATGGTGGTGTCCGACCACATCAAGCTCACTGGGGCAAGTCCCCTCCGCGGCCCCAACGTGGCGGAATTCGGCCCCCGGTTCTTCGATATGGGCTCCGCCTACACCCCCCGGCTCCGGACCCTGGCCCTCCGCTGTGCCGAGGGCACCGGCCTCACCGTCCACGAGGGCGTGTACTTCTTCACCACCGGTCCCCAGTTCGAGACCCCCGCTGAGATCCGGGCCATCCGTACGTTGGGCGGCGACGCTGTGGGGATGTCCACAGTCACAGAGGTGCTCACGGCGGCCCACTGCGGTCTGCCCACCCTGGCTCTGTCCGTCATGACCAACATGGCCGCCGGGGTGTTGGACCGGCCCCTCACCACGGACGAGGTGGACGAGACGGCCAGGACCATTGAGGTGCGGTTCAGCCGCTATATGCAT
>JAHHSC010000115.1 GCA_020025455.1 Lawsonibacter sp.
CGGCTGCCGCCGATGAACTTGGGGCGGGTCCGGGCGCACAGCAGAATGGCCTTGCCGATGTGGTCCAGACTCAGACGCACCGGGACAGCCACATCCCGCAGGTGCATCCCGATGAGCGTGCCGCCAATGTCCATGCCGGCCTGGGCGCGGATGTGCTCCACCGCCACAGGGTCGGTCAGATGATCCCAGGCGGTGGTGGCGAAGGAGCCGCCCGCCTTGGGCTGGGGGTGGACGCTGACCGGCTCATAGCCGCAGCGCTCGGCGCAGGCCCGCTCCAGAATGAGGGCCCGGTTCAGGTGCTCGCAGCACTGGGCCGCCAGATAGATGCCACGGCGTTCCAGCTCAGGATAGATGCCCCGGAAGGCGGCTTGGGCGGCCTCCAGGGTGGAGGCGTGGCCGATCTGTCCGCCCATAATCTCAGAGGAGGAGCAGCCAACCACGAAGATGTCGCCGGCTTTCAGGTGCGCTGCCTCCAGCAGCTCCAGCACAGCGGTCCTGGCCTGCTGCTCAATCAAATTCAAATCCAATTCCATGACGCGTTTCTCCTTTCCCGATCAGCCATTGAGTTCTTCCAGCTCGTCCACCAGCTCACCAAAGAGGCTGAGGGCCGAGTTGATGGGTTCGGGGCTGCTCATGTCCACACCGGCCAGCTTCAGCAGGGAAATGGGGTCGCTGCTGCCGCCGCTGGACAGGAACTTCTTATAATCCTTCACCGCCTCGTCCCCCAGGGTGAGGATGCGGTTGGCGATGGCCACCGCGGCAGAGAAGCCGGTGGCATACTGGAACACATAGTAATTATAGTAGAAGTGGGGGATGCGGGACCACTCCAGGGCGATCTGGTCATCCGATACCATGTCGGGCCCGAAGTAGAGCTTGTTCAGCTCCAGATACTTCTGGTTGAGGGCCTCGGCGGTAAGGGTCTCGCCCCGCTCCGCCATGCGGCCCATCTCCAGCTCAAACTCAGCAAACATGGTCTGACGGTACACAGTGCCCTTGAACTGGTCCAGGAAGTGGTTGATGAGGTAGGCCCGCTCCTTCTGGTCGGTGGTCTTACCAAGCAGATAGCGCATGAGCAGCACCTCATTGCAGGTGGAGGCCACCTCAGCCACAAAGATGACATAGTCCGAGGTGCTCACGGGCTGGGCCTTGCAGCTGTGGTAGCTGTGGAGGGCGTGGCCCATCTCGTGGGCAATGGTGAACATACTGTCCAGCGTGTCCTTCTGGTTCAGCAGCACATAGGGGTGGGGCCGGGAGGAGCCGGAGGAGTAGGCGCCGCCCACCTTGCCCTCGTTGGAATAGACGTCGATCCAGCGCTCGTTGAAGCCCCTCTTCAAAAGGTCGGTGTAGTCCTCGCCCAGCACGGACAGGGCCTCCAGCACCGTCTCCTTCGCCTGGTCATAGGGGATCTTCTGGGCGGCATCGGCCACGATGGGGGTATATACGTCGTACATATGCAGCTCATCCACGCCCAGCATCCGCTTCCGCAGGGCCACATAGCGGTACATCTTGTCCAGGTTGGCGTGGACGGTGTCGATCAGGTTGGTATATACCTGGGTGGGCACCTCCGTGCGGTCCAGGGCGGCATCCAGGGTGGTGGGGTACTTCCGGGCCTGGGCGAAGAAGCGCAGCTGACGGAACTGGGCGTCCAGCAGCGCGGCCGAGGTGTTCTTGAACTGGTCCATCACCTTGTAGTAGGTCCGGAAGGTGTTCTCCCGCAGCACCCGGTCGGGGCTTTCCAGCAGGGGGACAAAGCCGGGGTCGGTGAGGGGGTGGACTTCCCCCGCTCCATCGGTCACATCGGGGAATTTCCGGTCGGCATTGCTGAAAATGCTGAAAATGTTGTCCGGAGCCTCCGACATCTCACCGGCGGCGGCCAGCAGCTTCTCCTCGGCCGGGGACAGGATGTGCGCGGCACGGCGGCGGATCTGGTCGAGGCTGCGGCGGTACTCCTCCAGAGCGGGCTCCTGGGCCATGAAACGGTCCAGGTCCTCCTGGGGAATGGCCATGATCTCCGAGGCGGCGAAGGCGGTGGCGCTGGCGGTGGCCACATAGGTGCTCATGGCCTTGCCGCGCAGGTCCTGATAGAAGCTGTTGCCGGTATCCTGGTCGCTCTTGCAGTTGGCGTAGCCCATGAGCTTTGTGAGCCGAACGTTGGCCTCATCCTCCAGCCGGAAATAGGTCAGCAGATCCTGGGCGCTGCGGCCCAGCTTGCCCTGGCAGGCGGCAAAGCGGGCGGGCAGCTCCTTGAGCGCTTCAAACTCAGCGCGCCAGGCCTCATCGCTTTCAAACATATCGCGCAGATCCCAGGTAAATTCTTCTGGGATCTGGTCGCGCTTGAGGGTTTCCTTTGTTTCCTGCATTGTGACAGTTCCTCCATTCTTTGGGATATTGTATGCACTTAGTATAGCACAACCCCGCCCCGGCGTATACCGAAAACCGCCCCGGCCGGGACCGCACCAGCCACCCGGCGGGCATCTTGCCCCCGGAAGAACTGCGGGCAAA
>JAHHSC010000116.1 GCA_020025455.1 Lawsonibacter sp.
GGTGCAGGCGGTATCTTTGTTAGTCTTTCTGCGGCTCTACCGCCGTCTCGCGGTAGTACTGGGCGCGGAGGAACCGGTTCAGCGTGTCGGTATCCTCCGGGGACAGGGTGTCGGTGAGACCGTCCTGCCAGTAGAGGTTCCGGACATGGACCAGCGGCGTAACGCGGTCCCGAAGCTCCCGGCCCATCTGCATAAAGCCGGGGCCCTCCCAGCCGGCCAGGTCAAAGACCTTGGTCATCAGGAAGGCGGGGGAGAAGTCGCCGCCCTCGCCCACAAACGTGCTGCCCAGCACCTCCTGGGCGGCTTGGTTGGCCCAGATGATGTAGGGGGTGGAGTAGTACTGGTCAAATCCGTCCTCTGTGGACAGGTCGAAATTGGCCCCCAGCTCCTCATAGGCGCTGTTTCCATTGCCGCCCCAGGGCTTATGGTCCCCAAACAGCACCAAAATAACAGGCTCGTCCATCTGGGCAAGACCATCCCGCAGAGTGGAGACGGCATCGATGGTGTCCGAAACGCCGTGGAGGTAGTGGTTCCAGATGTTGCAGCTCTGCTGGCTCATGCCGGTGGCGGCGGGGGTCATGTATTCCTCCCCGTCCAGTGCCCCCTCCTCATAGGGGCCGTGGTTCTGGTAGCTCACAGAGAAGGAGAAGGCGGGGCCGTCCTGCACCCGGTCCTTGAACTGGGTAAGCAGCTCGTTTACAAGCACATGGTCGGAGCGATAGACCGCGGAGACCGGGTCCACAAGGGGGCCGTAGTGGTCCTCCGTGAACCAGTACTCGTCAAAGCCCAGATACTGGTTCACGTTGAGCCGGTTATAGAACCAGTTGTAGCCGGGATGGCTGCCGAAGGTCTGGTAGCCCTGGTTTTTCAGGTACCAGACGTAGGAATCGGTGACCTTGCGGAACTCGTCGTGGGCGGTGTAGCCGGTGAGGAAGCCCCACTCGCTGTCCACCGTGCCACCGGCGAAAATGTTGGTGCGCAGGTCGCCGTGGACCGACTCCTGTTCCAGGGCGTGCCAGCGCTCATAGACCTGGGCCACAGCGGGCTGTTCTGCCGCCAGCGGAAAATCGGTCAAATCGCAGAAGGCCTCCAGCATAATGCCCATGATGTGGACCTTTTTCTCCTCCGGGATGTCCGCATCCGGGTAGCGAGACAGTTCTTTTGCGGCCTCGTCCCGGTTGTAGCCTGCGGGCGGGGTGGGAATCACGTCCTTGACGCTGTAGAGGAAGGGGTAGATGCAGCCCTTGGAGGAGAACACCTCCACGTCAGACCAGGGGTTAATGCAGTCATTGTTGGCCGTTTTGGTGATGTAGATGTCGTGATTCATGTACAGGGCTGGCATGGACACCGCGCCCAGTACCACACAGACCGCCGTGCCGATCAGACGGTATTTCCAGCCCTGTTTCCCTTTGGGGATCAAGAGGACGGCAACCACCAGACCCAGCAGGAAGCAGGCCAGGGACAGCCAGACGATCCAGGTGAAATCCAGGGTGTAGTGGCCCACAATGCCGCCCGCCTCGGACAGCAGCCCCAGATCCAGGGCCAGCACCGGGTCGGACCGAAGGCTGATTTTAAAGTAGTTGCCCAGGGACAGGCCCAGCACCGGCAGGGCCGCGCCCAGGTAGGCGCACCAGGGGCGGCGCGACAGGAAGTAGAAAAGCCAGATCAGCCCTACCGGAGGCAGCAAATTTAAAAACAGGATCAGCGGATTGGAAAAGTAGGAGAGAAACAGCTCTGTCCCGTTGAGCTTCTGGTAGGCGGTGGCGGCCAGCACCAGGCTCAGAAGGCCAAGGCACAGGCCCAGAAGCGTGAGGCTCAATCCCGTCCAGAGAGGGGTCTTGAGAAATTGCCGGAGCCTTTCTCCCGCTGTTCCCGGCTTGGCGGCGGTGGTGTTCTCCGCCTGGGTCGGGGTTTGAATTGGCTGATAATCGCTCATAAATGACCTCGAATCTTTGAGAAATCGTGTGTTTTATCTGGAAAATATCAAGTATTATATCACTCTTTGTCGAAAAAAGGAAGAGGCAGTATATGGGCATACCCCTTGCGTCTGCCGCCGGCTTTTGTTACACTGATAAAAAGAAAGGACGTGAGGACATGGAGCACGAGCACTATATGGCCATGGCGCTGGAGCTGGCCCGGGAGGCCGCCGCGGACGGGGATGTTCCGGTGGGCTGCGTCATCGTCCGGGGCGATGAGGTCATCGGCCGGGGTCGGAACCGCCGGGAGGAGCGCGGGGACGCCACCGCCCACGCCGAGCTGGAGGCCATCCGGGACGCCTGCGCCCGCATCGGGAGCTGGCGGCTTCACGGCTGTACCATGTACGTCACCCTGGAGCCCTGTCCCATGTGCGCCGGGGGCATCGTCAATTCCCGCATCG
>JAHHSC010000117.1 GCA_020025455.1 Lawsonibacter sp.
GGTGTTCAGCCACAGAGCGCCGTCCTTCTCGTAGGTCCAGCCCTTCTCGGTGAGCCGCTCAACGGTCTCAGCCACATAGCCGGACTCGTGGAGGGTGGACTCGAAGAACCACTGGTCGTACTCGATGCCGTAGCGCTTCAGGTCGGCCTTCATCTTGGGGATGTTGACCGACAGGCCGTACTCGGCCAGCTTGCCCAGCAGCTCCTCCTCGGGCAGATCCTTCCAGCTGTCGCCGTGCATCTCATAGATGGCCTTGGCCAGCTCCTTGATGTCGTCGCCGTGGTAGCCCTCCTCAGGGAACGGATAGTTCTCCTCGCCCAGGACAAGCTGCATATAGCGGGCGCGGATGGAGACGGCAAACTTGTTGATCTGGTTGCCGGCATCGTTCACATAGAACTCCTTCCAGGTGTCCCAGCCGTCGCGCTTAAGCACGTTGGCCAGTGTGTCACCCAGCACGCCGCCGCGGGCGTTGCCCATGTGCATGGGGCCGGTGGGGTTGGCAGAGACAAACTCCACCATGACCTTCTTGCCGTGGCCGTCGTTGCCGGAGCCGTACTGCTCGCCCTGGCGCTCCACTGCATCCAGCACGTTGCCGTACCACTTGGAGCCCAGCGTGAAGTTCAGAAAACCGGGACCGGCGATCTCCACCTTGTCAAAGTAGCTGCCCTCCAGCTCCAGGTTGTCCACGATGGCCTGGGCGATCATGCGGGGGGCTTTATGCAGGGCCTTCGCGCCCGCCATAGCAAAGGAGGAGGCATAGTCACCGTGAGAGGTATCCTTGGGGATCTCGATGGTGGCCTTGACCTCTGCCCCCGCGGGCAGGACACCGGCGGCAGCGGCCTTCTCATAGGCAGCCTGGGTCAGCTGAGCCACCTGCTCCTTGGCGGCCTGGATCATGTTACTCATAGTTCGCACCTCATTCTATTTACTGCTTCAGGCTGGCGCCCTCAGCCTCTTTAATGTTCATTTGGAAAATATTTCTTCCGGCCACGGCGTGTTCTACCTCGATCATGTAGTCCACCTCAATGTCGCCGCCCTCATCGGTCAGATCCAACAGCAGGTGGCGGGTATTCACCCCGATGGCCAGTGCGCCATAGGGTGTATTGTACATGGAGAGGTGGCGGCGGCCCTCCTGGAACACCATCTGGGAGTTGAACCGTCCCGCCCGAACCAGGGTGACCTGATCGCCCTGGACGGTGATGGTGGTCTGGGTGCCATCCATACCGGTCACCTCGCTCTCCAGATAGGTCAGGATATAGACGTCGTCTTTCCGCTGCAGCTGGCCCTCTGTGACCAGCTCCACGGCGTCCGATTTCATGTCATCGTATTTCTGTATCCCCTTCACGGAGATCACCACGTTTTTCTGCATACTTTGCCTCCAGAAGGCTTATTGCCCGCACCTGGGTGACAGGCGGAAAATATTATACACGGTTTCTGCCCTTCTGTAAAGGTCACCCACTCCCGTTTGTGTTATTTTATGCCATTTTCACTTGAAAAACAAGGTGTTTTTCGGATTTTTTACCCCTAGCGTACCACCTTCCTCAATTGACAAATCGTGTGCTGCGATTATAATATGTAATACTGACCTTCCGCTTCGAGAAAGGAGGCCGTTCTATGAATCTGGAACTCAGTAAAAAGCAGCTCAGGCGGCTGCTGGACTTGGTATATATCGGAAACTGGGTGCTCAACTCCACCCGCGGCAACCAGCGCTTCAAGGACTATGACGAGGTGGAGAGCCTGGTCTTTGCCCGGGCCGCTCTGGAGGGGATGCCGGGTCTGGCGGAGCTTTACAAGGGTGAGATCGTCCCCAGCCGTGCCTTTGTGGAGGGCGGCATTCACGAGGCCATCATGGAGTACGAGAACAACGTATTCTTTGACATTCTGGCCGAGGACCTGGCCCGCCGGGACATGGACGACGCCCCCATCAACGAGAGCAATTACGACGAGTACGCCAGCCGCGTCGATACCTACCTGGCCGAGTTTGACGAACACGGCACCAACAACATCATTGTTGACACGGACGCATAAGGAAAGAGCGATACCTGGAGGTATCGCTCTTTCGTTTTATCAGCCCTTCTTGCGGAATAAAAAGGTGATGAGAAACCACACCGCCAGGTAGAGGGTGATGGCAGCGCCGGCGGAGGCCCCCAGATTGTAGGAGGTCATCAGACCGGCCACGCCGCACACCACAGCTCCCAGGAAGGAGATGAGGTGGTACTGCGTCATGCTGCGGGCTACGTTCCGGGCCGCCGCACCGGGCAGGACCAGCAGGGAGTTGATGACCAGCAGCCCCACCCAGGTCATGGACAGGGTGACCACCACGGCGATGGCCA
>JAHHSC010000118.1 GCA_020025455.1 Lawsonibacter sp.
TTTTCCGACCAGGGGCCGGTGCGGTAGAATCCAATGGAGAGCACCGCTGCAACGGACCAGCCGATGGGCCAGGCCATCCAGATGCCGATATAGCCAAGCGAGGTCTTGGCCAGCGTGACAGCCAGGGCCACGCGGAGGATCAGGTCGCCGAAGGTGGCCGCCATAAACTTGTTCATCATGCCGGAACCACGCAGGATACCGTCGGCCACCAGCTTGGCGGAGATGACGAAGTAGAAGGGGGCCGCAATGCGCAGAAACGCCATGCCGGACTGAACGGCCAGGGCAGAGGGGTCATCCATGAAGAAGTACAGCAGCGGGCGGCCCAGGGAGAAGTAGATTAGACACAGGGGGATGCTGAGCAGCCACACCAGCCGGACGCCGGCTCGGAAGCCCTCCTTGACCCGGGGCAGCTTGCCCGCGCCTACGTTTTGGGCGGTGTAGTTGGAAATGCCGTTGCCTAGGGTGGTAAAGGAGGTGATGACCAGGTTGTTGAGCTTCACGGCGGCGGAATATCCGGCCATAACGCCGGGGCCGAAGCCGTTGATGACACCCTGAATGATAATGTTGCCCACGGAGATAAAGCTCTGCTGCAAGGTGCTGGGCACCGCGATGACCACCAGACGCTTAAAGATGGGGAAGGAGAACCGCGTGACCGGTCCAGTGACAGAGATTTTACGCAGCCGCCGCATCACCACAGCCATGGCCAGCACACAGCTCAGTCCCTGGCAGAGGAAGGTGGCCAGGGCCACACCGGCCACGCCCAGGTGGAAGGCGGTGACAAACAGAACGTCTACCGCAATGTTGGACACAGAGGAGACCGCCAGAAAATAGAAGGGGGTCTTGGAGTCACCCAGGGCGGAGAAAATGCCGGTTGCGATGTTATAGAAGAACACGAAGGGCAGGCTCCAGATGTAGATTTTGAGGTAGAGGCTGGAATCGGCCATCAGCACCTCCGGGGTGCGGATCAGGAGCAGCAGCTGCTCGCAGCTCACCATGCCCACCAGCATCAGCAGGCCGCACAGCACCGCACTGGAGATCATGGTGGTGGAGACGGCGGTTTTCATCTCGCTGTACTTTTTCGCGCCGAAGAACTGGGACACCACCACGGAGCAGCCTATGTTGCAGCCAAAGGCGAAGGCCAGGAAGATCAAGGTGATCTCGTAGCTGTTGCCAACGGCGGCCAGGGCGTTCTCTCCGATAAATTTACCTGCGATCATGCTGTCGGCGATGTTGTAGAGCTGCTGAAACAGAATACTTCCGAACAGCGGCAGGCAGAACCGCCACAGCACCTGGCTTGGTTTTCCAACGGTCAGATCTTGATTCATGGGTCCTGACACTCCTTTTCCTTGCTTGTCTTTTCATGTCTTAGGTATTATACTGGCCAAAGACAGATAAGTAAAAACTATATATGATATATCTTACATATCATAACGATATGGAGTGACCGACATGAATGTGACCTATGACTACTACCGCATTTTTTACTATGTGGCAAAATACCACAGCTTCACCAGGGCCGCCCGGGCCATGGGCAGCAGTCAGCCCAACGTCACACGGGCCATGAACAATCTGGAGCACGAGCTGGGCTGCCGGCTGTTTCAGCGCAGCCACCGGGGCGTGACCCTTACCCCGGAGGGGGAGGGGCTCTTTTCCCATATCCGCATTGCGCAGGAGCACATCGCGGCGGGGGAGGCGGAGCTGACCCAGTCGAGCCTGCTGGAGCGGGGCCGGGTCACGGTGGGAGCCAGCGAGATTGCCCTCCACGGGCTGCTGCTGGATACGCTGCGGCGGTTCCATCACACCTACCCCGGCATCCACATCCAGGTCACGAACCAGTCCACCCCGCAAGGGGTCCAGGCGGTGCGGACCGGGGCGGTGGATCTGGCGGTGGTCACCACGCCCACCGGGGTGTCCGGCAGACCGCTGCGAGAAGTGAGCCTGCGGCCATACCGGGAAATTCTCATTGCCGGCCCAGGGTTTTCGCACCTGAGAGACAAGACCCTCTCCCTGACGGAGCTGTTCGACTACCCGCTCATTGCCCTCAGCCGGGATACAAAGACCTATGAGGTCTACCAGGACCTGTTTGCCCGCCACGGGCAGGACCTGCGCCCGGACATCGAGGTGGCCACCGTGGATCAGGTGCTGCCCATGGTCCAGTACGACCTGGGCCTGGGCTTCCTGCCTACCTTTTTTGCGGAGGAGGCCATCCGGAGGGGCCAGGTCTTTGAGGTCCGGCTGAAAGAGGAGCTTCCACGGCGGACCATCTGCCTGGTCTGGGATGCGTCCCGCCCCCTCAGTGCCGCCGCCGCGGCCCTGGAGCGGATGATCCGGG
>JAHHSC010000119.1 GCA_020025455.1 Lawsonibacter sp.
TTCTCCTTCACGAAGGGCCCGGAGCGGAATTGCCGCCCAGCCCCTGAAACCGCAAGCGAGCAGAGATGATTTCATCTCTGCTCGCTTTTTGCATGGGTTCCGATGTATTTTCGGCGTTTTTCTGCTCTTCAGGGGTTGATTTTTTCCAAAAAGAGTATACAATATTCATGCATGTGAATTTTTATGCAGTCTGGTAATTTTCCTGGGTGATACTATAAAAAGATAAGGACTGAGTCTATGAAGCTTCTGAAGGACAAAACATTCTACAAGTTCCTCCTCCCCTCCCTGATCGGTATGTTCCTGTTTGTAACCCCCATTCAAAGCGACGGCAACCTGACCATTCCCATTGCGGTCATTGCCAACGCCCTGCTGAACCTGATGGGGGACTACAGCAGCCTGGTCATCTATATCCTCATCTCCATCAGCGCCGTCATCACCATCGTCCACAAGTTCGTCAAGATCCCCTTCATCCAGAACCACGAGAAGCTGAACAACCTGTTCGACGTCAAGGGGATCTGGCTGGTGGTGCGTATGCTGGGCCTGGTCCTGGTGAATATGCTCTACTGGGGGGTGGGTCCCGAGATGATCCTCAGTGAGGACACCGGCGGTCTGGTCATCCACGGCCTGATGCCCATTCTGGTGTGCGTGTTCCTGCTGGCCGGGCTGCTGCTCAGTCTGCTGCTGAACTTCGGCCTGCTGGACTTTTTCGGCGCCCTGCTTATCAAGGTCATGCGCCCCGTCTTTAATCTGCCCGGCCGAAGCGCTCTGGACTGCATCGCCTCCTGGCTGGGGGACGGCTCCGTAGGCGTGCTGCTCACCGCCAAGCAGTACGAGGAGGGCTTTTACTCCAAGCGTGAGGCCACCGTCATCGCCACCACCTTCTCCGCCGTCAGCATCACCTTCTGCCTGGTGGTCATCAGCGAGGTCAATCTGGAGCATATGTTTATCCCCTTCTACCTGACCGTGGGGCTGGCAGGCATCGTGGCCGCCATTATCGTGCCTAAGCTGCCCCCTCTCTCCCGCGTTCCCGACTCCTACTGTGTGGAGCGGCCCTACCCTGAGGACATCCCCGCCGGCAGCACCCCCTGCCAGTACGGTCTCCAGCTGGCCCTGAATAAGGCCGCCAAGGCCCCCACCCTGGGCGAGTTCTTCCGGGAAGGCTTTCTCACCGTCTTTGAAATGTGGTTCGGCACCCTCCCCGTCATTCTCAGCCTGGGCACCCTGGCCCTGATCGTGGCCGAGTACACCCCTATCTTCAAGATCCTGGGTGCGGTCTTTATCCCCCTCTACTCCCTGCTGCAGATCCCCGAGGCCGCCGCGGCCAGCCAGACGGTGATCGTGGGCTTTGCCGATATGTTCCTGCCCAGCGTGATTGCCAGCGGCTTCCAGAGCGACATGACCAAGTTCGTGGTGGCCGCCACCAGCGTCACCCAGCTGATCTATATGTCCGAGATCGGCAGCATCATCATGGGCAGCAAGATCCCCGTCTCCCTGAAGAACCTGTTCCTGATCTTCCTGGAGCGCACCCTGGTGACCCTGCCTGTGATCGCCCTGGCCGCCCACATCCTTTTCTGACCTTTTCCGATCGTTCGGTCCCATTTTCAAAGCAGCTGCTCTGAAAATGGGACCGTTTTTCTGCGCTGTGTACCGGAACTGGCACCCGCCCTCCCCAGGTTCCGTATGTTCTGCCCTCCTGTGTCATAGAATTTCAGTACTCTATGAAAACGGAGATGATGTCATGAAGCGCGAACCCATCAAAATCTTCTGTATCCCAAGGAAGCTGTGGCGCACTGCCCTGACCGTGTGTGCGGCCCTGCTTGTGCTGGGATTGGTCGCCAGGCCGCCCATCGTCCAGACCGCCGCCACCACCCGCCAGCTGCCCATCTACTGCGTGGACCGCAACGAACAAAAGCTCTGCTCCATCAGCTTTGACGCCGCCTGGGGGAACGAGGATACCCAGGAGCTGATCGACATTCTGGACCGCTACCAGGTAAAGGCCACGTTCTTTGTGGTGGGACAGTGGGTGGATAAGTACCCCGAATCGGTAAAAGCACTGCACGACGCGGGCCACGAGGTCATGAATCACTCCAACACCCACCCCCACTTCCCCCAGCAGTCGGTGGAGGAGGTCATCGCTGAGCTGAACGCCTGCAACGACAAGGTGGAGAAGGTCACCGGCGTCCGCCCCACCCTGGTCCGCTTCCCCTACGGCGATTACGACGACGCCTCCGTCAATGCCGCCCGCTCCATCGGTATGGAGCCGATCCAGTGGGACGTGGA
>JAHHSC010000012.1 GCA_020025455.1 Lawsonibacter sp.
TCACCGCTCCTCGCGGAAGTAGTTCTGCCCCAGGGCGGCGGGCTGTCCGCTGCCCTCCTTGGCGCGGATGGAGGAGACGATCAGCACGATCGCGGTGATGAGGAAGGGCAGAGCCTTAAAGAGGTGGGGGGGCACAGCGTTGAGCCAGCCCAGCGCGCTGGGGAAGGCCCCGGCCAGGGACCCGGCGTAGATCTGGAGGGTGTTAAAGAACCCAAAGACCAGCGTGCCCAAAATGGCCAGCACCGGATTCCAGTTTGCAAAGATGACCAGGGCCACCGCAATCCAGCCGTACCCGTTGATCCAGCAGTTGGAGCCTTCAAAGGAGCCGCCCATGTTCAGGGCCATATAGAAGCCGCCCAGACCCATGATGCCGGAGCCCAGCACCAGATGGACGTATTTATAAAGCAGGATGTTCACACCCACGGAGTCGGCGGCGGCGGGGTTTTCGCCCACGGAGCGCAGCTTCAGACCGGTCTTGGTGTAGGTCAGGTACCACCACACCGCTACGGCAATGACAATGCCCAGGTAGACCAGCATGTTGTGGGAGAAGAGGGCCTTGCCGATGACGGGGATGGACTTGAGGCCGGGGATCTCCAGGGCGGCGAAGCCGTCCACCATGGCGGAGTGGTCCACCATGGCAGGCCACCGGTCGCCCAGTCCCTTGCCCACGAAGAAGTAGAGGCCCAGACCGAAGGTGGTGATGGTGATGCCGGTGACGTTCTGGTTGGCCTGGAGGGAGACGGTGAGCACGGCGAACAGCAGACCGCACAGACCGGCGGCCAGGAAGGCCGCCATAAGCCCCACCAGCAGGCTGTTGGCGGCGCATCCGGCCAGGTAGCCGAACATGGCGCCCACGGCCATGGTACCCTCCACGCCCAGATTCAGGCTGCCGGCCTTCTCGGTGAGGATCTCACCCACCGTGCCGTAGAGCAGGGGGATGTTGATGAGCACGATGTTGAAGAGAAACAGGGTCAGCACGTTGAGAGAGTCATTCATTTTGCGTCCTCCTTCTGGGTCTTGGCCCGATGGACCAGCTTGAAGCGGGTAAAGAAGTCGGCAGCCAGCACAGCAAAGAGGATGATGCCCTGGATGAGGTCGGCAAAGTTGCCGTCAATGGCGGAATAGGTGGTGCTGGCGTTCTGGCAGCCGAAGCGGAGCACGGTGATGAAGAGGGAGGTGACCACGATGCCCAGGGTGTTCAGCTTGGCCAGCCATGCCACCACGATGCCGGTCCAGCCCACGTTGTTGGTGACGGAGGCGGACAGGATACCGGCGGAGGACACGGAGAACGCGCCGGCCAGACCGATGAGGGCAGCGGACAGAAAGATGGTGCGAATGACGATCTTCCCCACCTTCATGCCGGCATACCGGGCGGTATTGGGGCTGTCGCCCACCACAGCGATCTCATAGCCCTGCTTGGTGTACCGCAGATAGAGGAAGATCAGCACACAAAGCAGCAGCGCAATGAGCAGCGACAGATTCAGCCGGAAGCCGCCCAGATCGAAGGTGATCATCTGGGCCTGTTCGGGGAACTTGATAAACTTGGGACGGGCAGAGGCGGGGTCCAGAAAGAAGTTCCAGTCCCCCTTGGTCTCGCCCAAAAAGCGCAGCAGGTAGATGGCGATATAGTTGAGCATCAGCGTGAGCAGCGTCTCGTTGGTGTTCCAGCGGACCTTCAGCGCAGCCACGAACACGCCGTAAAGGCCGCCGCCCACCAGCCCGCAGAGGGCCATGAGCAGGATGACCAGGGGCTTTGGCAGGCAAGCGCCCAGCTTCAGCGCGGCCACCGAGGCGCAGATGGCACCCATGATGAACTGGCCCTCGCCGCCGATGTTCCAAAAGCGCATTTTAAAGGCCAGGGCCAGCGCCAGTGACGTGAGCAGCAGGGGGACAAACAGCTTGACAAAGTTCTCCACGATGCGGCCGGGGAATTTGTTGCCCGGAATACCCAGGGTGATGATCCGCTGGTAGAACTCCAGGGGATTTACGTCCAGGGACAGCAGGAGCAGCGCGCCGATGACCAGCGCCGCCGCCACCGCCGCGGCATAGGCCAGCACCTGCTGGGCGGGACGGACGCCGTCCCGCTTTACGATACGGAAAAGGGGTTCCTGTTTCATTGTTCCGATGCCTCCTCAATGCGGCTGTCTTTGGCGATGCCGGCAGGCTTGTCCTCGTACTTGCTGCTCAGATCCAGCGAGCCGGTCATCATCAGCCCCAGCTCCTCCTTGGTGGTCTTGTGGCCGTGGACCACGCCCATGACCCGGCCGTGGCACAGCACCATGATCTTGTCGCACAGGGCCATCATCACGTCCAGATCCTCGCCCACAAACAGGATGCCCACACCGTCCTGCTTCTGCCGGTTCAAAATGTTGTAGATGGCGTAGGAGGAGTTGATATCCAGACCGCGGACGGGGTAGGCGGTGACCAGCACGTTGGGGCCGGCCTTGATCTCACGGCCCAGAAGCACCTTCTGCACGTTGCCGCCGGACAGGAGCCGGACGGGGGTCTCGGTGGAGGGGGTGACCACCTCCAGCTCCCGGATGATCTGCTCTGCGTCGGCCCGGCCGGTCTTGCGGTCCACAAAGGGGCCCTTGGCCTCGGAGTAGTTTTTCAAAATCATATTGTCCGTGATAGACAGGGAGGGGGCCAGACCCATGCCCAGCCGGTCCTCGGGGATGAAGGACATGGAGATGCCCTTCTCCAGAATGGCCTTGGGGGAGAGCCCCACGATGTTGTCGCCCTTGTGGATCATCATGCCGCTCTCGATGGGCCGCAGTCCGGCGATGGCCTCACACAGCTCCTTCTGGCCGCAGCCCGCGATGCCGGCCACGCCCAGGATCTCGCCGCCCCGGATGTAGAAGTTCACATGGTCGATGGCCACGGCGCCCTCGTCGTTCCGGATGGTCAGATCGCGGATCTCCAGCAGGGGGCGGGTCTTGTCCACCTGGGGCCGGTCGATGTTCAAATCCACCTTGCGGCCCACCATGTACTCGGTGAGCTGCTGCTCGTTGGTGTCCCTGGTGTCCACGGTGCCCACGTACTCCCCCTTGCGGAGGATGGCCACCCGGTCGGAGAGGTCCATGACCTCGTTGAGCTTGTGGGTAATGATGATGATGGAGTGACCGTTCTCCTTCATGCGGCGCAGGATCTGGAAGAGCTTGTCGATCTCCTGCACGGTGAGCACGGCGGTGGGCTCGTCCAGAATAATGACCTTGGCCCCGTAGTAGAGCACCTTGATGATCTCCAGGGTCTGCTTTTCGGATACGGACATATTGTAGACCTTTTTCCGGGGGTCGATGTCAAAGCCGAACTTCTGGGCCATGTCGTGGATGACCTTGTACCGGTCCTTCTTCAGAATGGGGCCGGAGTGCTCGTCCCCCAGCCAGATGTTATCGGCGGCAGAGAACACGTCCACCAGCTTGAAGTGCTGGTGGACCATGCCGATGCCCAGCTTTTTGGCGTCCTCGGGGGAGCTGATGGTGACGGGCTGGCCGTTGACCCGGATGGAACCGCTGTCCGGGCGGTAGATGCCGGAGAGCATATTCATCAGCGTCGTTTTGCCGGAGCCGTTTTCACCCAGCAGAGCCAGGATCTCGCCGGGCTTGACGTTTAAATCTACATGGTTGTTGGCCACCACGCTGCCGAAGGTCTTGGTGATGCCCTTCATCTCAATGGCATATTGCGCTGCCATGGCAGTACCTCCTTGATCGCGCAGACGACACAGTCATCTGCGTTGACTTGTGTATCACAAAATGGGGCGGTTGGGGGATAGTTTAGGAAAACAGGGCAGCGGCCCCGAGCGTTTCACATGAAACAAACGCTGCACCCTCCTCCTCAGACCGGACGCTCCGGTCCAAGGAGCAGGGAACAGAGAAAACCGGGCCGGCCGGATGGCCGGCCCGGTATGCGGGTCATGCACGGTGGCGGGCGGGATTACTCCTGGGGAGCGTCCACACCGGCCACGTTGTAGTTCATAGAGCCCTTGATGACGTCGTCGGAGACGGAGCCCTCGCCAGCGGCGACAACCACGTTGCCCTTGTTGTCCACCAGGTTGGCATTGGTCTGGATGATCTCAACGGAGCCGTCCGCACCGATGTTGTAGCTCAGCTTCACGCCGGAGAACACGTCCCACTCGCCGGAGACGATCAGCTCCCGGACCGCGTCCATGACAGCCTGGGTGTTGGGGGCGGCGGCGGTCTCGTTCAGGGGGGAGGCGTCCACGAGGTTCTCGGCCAGGCCGGCGTAGTAGGCGCTGCCGTTCATGTTTTCCACGAACTTGGAGGCATCGCCCTCGCAGGCCAGAGCGGCCTCAATGGCGGCCTTGTAGTAGACATCCCAGTGCCAGATGGCGGCGGTCAGGTGGTTGTTGGGGGCCTGCTCGGTCATGTCGGAGTTGTAGCCGCAGCCGAACACGCCGTTCTCAGCGGCCACCAGCTGGGGCTGGGCGGAGTCGCAGTGCTGGCCGATGACGCCGCAGCTGTAGGTGTCGATCAGAGCCTGGGCAGCCTGGCGCTCCAGGTTCTCGTCGCCCCAGGTGGAGATCTTGTTCACATGGACAACGGCGTTGGGGTTGACGGACTGGGCACCCAGCGCGAAGGCGTTGATGCCGGAGCAGGTCTCAGCAAACTCGGTGTTGTAAGCAGCAACGTAGCCGATGCTGTTGTTGCCCAGCTCCAGGCTCTTCATGCCGGCGGCGATGCCGGTCAGATAGCGGGCCTGATAGATGCGGCCGAAGTAGTTGTTGAAGTTGGTGTCGTTGCTCTTATAGCCGGTGCCGTGGGAGAAGATGATGTTGGGGTACTCCTCGGCCTTGGCAGCCATGGGCTCGATGTAGCCGAAGGAGATGCCGAAGATGAGGTTGGCGCCCTGACCGGCCAGAGTGTCAATGGCGTTATCGATGGCGGTGGCGTCGTTATCGTCCACCATGTCCACGATCAGCAGCTGCTTTTCGGGGTCCATGCCCAGCGCCTTCATGGCGTTGGTGATGCCGGTGTGGTGCTGGAAGGTGTAGCCGGCCACGTCGGACTGGCTGGTGATGTAGATGGCACCTACCTTGAAGTCATCGTCGTTGTTCTGAACGGAAGAAGCGGGGTCCTTGCTGGCAGAACCCTGGGGGGTCTCCTTCTTGCCGCAGGCAGCCAGGGACAGGGTCATGGCGGCGGCCAGGATCATTGCGAGAAACTTTTTCATTTTGTGTTATCCTCCTAACAAGCAGATGGATTCCTACCAATATATTAAAACCGCGCCGCGGCTTTAATCCACAAACTCGATGCCCTTCTCCTCGCTCATGGACTTGATCCGGGCCAGGGACTCGATGCGGTAGCCCTGTTTACGGAGCAGATCCCCGCCGGGCTGGAAGGCTTTCTCAATGCAGATACCGGCGCCCACCACCTGGGCTCCGGCCTGATGGATCAGGTCAAACAGACCCTCCAGAGCGGCACCGTTGGCCAGAAAGTCGTCAATGACCAAAATCCGATCCTCGGGGTGGAGGTATTCCTTGGAAACCACCACGTCGTAGGTCTTGCCGTGGGTGAAGGATCTCACCTTGGTGGAGTAGACGTCCGCGGAGATGTTGCTGGACTGGCTCTTCTTGGCAAACACCACGGGGCAGTGGAAAAACCGCGCCGTGATACAGGCAATTCCGATGCCGGAGGCCTCAATGGTCAGGATCTTGTTCACGCCGCAGCCATGAAAGCGGCACAGAAACTCCTCGCCGATCCGGTCAAACAGGTCAATATCCATCTGGTGGTTCAGAAACCGATCCACCTTAAGTACGTCGGTACCTTTGATCACGCCGTCCTGACGGATCCGCTGCTTCAGGAGCTCCATGAATCATCGCCGCCCTTCTAAAAAATGAGAATGGCCCAAACGGGCCATAAAACAATACACATACATTCTACCGAAAAAATACAATAGAAGCAAGAAAATACGATTATACATTTTATACAATTTTATTCTGCGTTTTTCGACGTTTTCAACTAATTTGCCCGCCCCGTGGGAGGGGGCCTCGAAAAAGAAGATTTTTCCATGAAAAAAGGAGGAAGATTTAAAACATCTGTAACATTTGAGGTTGGAATTCGTAATATCTTTTTTGTAACATAACACCTGCAAGAAGCAATCTTTTCATTTCTATCCTCTTTTTCAACAGTGAGTCCCGAACGTAAAGAGCAGCGTTCGGGACTTATTGTTTTTTTGCGGCCTTTGCCGCAACGGGTAGAAAGGCCCGGTCCCGACAGAGTCGGGACCGGGCCTTTCTTATTATATGACCTTCCAAATCATATCGTAAGCGAAATCGGGGGGAGAAAACTCAGCACTTCTCGAAGATGGTGGCCACGCCCTGACCGCCGCCGATGCACAGGGTAGCCAGACCCTTCTTGGCCTCGGGGCGCTTCTGCATCTCGTGCAGCAGGGTGACGATGATGCGGGCGCCGGACGCGCCGACGGGGTGACCCAGAGCAATGGCGCCGCCGTTGACGTTGACCTTGCTCATGTCGAAGCCCAGCTCACGGGCCACGGCGATGGACTGGGCAGCGAAGGCCTCGTTGGCCTCGATGAGATCCATGTCGTCGATGGTCAGGTTGGCCTTCTTCATGGCCTGCTTGGAAGCGGGCACAGGGCCGACACCCATGATCTTGGGATCGACACCGCCCTGACCCCAGCTGACCAGCTTGGCCATGGGCTTCAGACCGTACTTCTCAACGGCCTCGCCGGAGGCCAGCACGATGGCGGCAGCGCCGTCGTTGATGCCGGAAGCCTGGGCCGCGGTGACGCGCTGGACGTGCTTGCGGGCGTCGGCCTCGTGGCAGCCGGTGACCTCAAAGGTGTGGACGATCTCGTCCTCAACGCCCTCGGGGCCGCAGGGGAAGGCGCCCTTCAGCTTGGAAATGCCCTCGGCCGTGACACCGGCGCGGGGGAACTCGTCCACCTTGAACTCGACCATTTCCTTCTTCTTCTTAATCATAACGGGGACGATCTCGTCCTCGAACTTGCCGGCCTTCTGGGCGGCCTCGCACTTCTGCTGGGAGGCAGCGCCGAACGCGTCCAGCTCCTCACGGGTGATGCCCCACACGTCGCAGATGTTCTCGGCGGTGGTGCCCATGTGGTAGTTGTTGAATGCGTCCCACAGACCGTCACGGATCATGGTGTCCACGATCTTGGTGTCGCCCATGCGGGCACCCCAGCGCTCCTTGGGCAGAGCATAGGGGGCAGCAGACATATTCTCAGTGCCGCCGGCCACAACCACATCGGCATCGCCCATCATAATGGCGCGGGCACCCTCGATGACGGACTTCATGCCGGAGCCGCAGACCATGCCCACCGTGTAGGCGGGAACGGCATAGGGGATGCCGGCCTTGACAGCGGCCTGACGGGCGGGGTTCTGGCCCAGAGCGCTGGTCAGGATGCAGCCAAACATGACCTCGTCCACCTGCTCGGGCTTCACATTGGCGCGGTTCAAAGCCTCCTTCATGACAGTAGCACCCATATCGACGGCGGGAGTATCCTTCAAAGACCCACCGAAAGCGCCGATAGCGGTGCGGCAGCAGTTGACAACATAGACTTCTTTCATAGCGTCAGTTACCTCCAATATTTGTGCGGCGTCACCAAAGGACGTCCTTAATTTATTCCGCTCCTGTCCTGATTATATCGGAGAACAACGGAAAATGCAATCTAATTTTCGCGTTCTAAAGCATGAAAATCCGGTTTGGCGCAGCGGCCCGGCTATATAAGCCGGGGTTGAAACGGAGAACGGAAAACCTTAAACGATTCTTAAGTTGTATTTTACACACCGGCCTGCTATACTAACTGTGTTAATACGGTTAATACAGTTTGGCGGCGGGGCCGCCGGAAAGGAGGCTTATTTGTGCTTAGCTTAGATTACCGGGACTCCCGGCCCATTTACGAGCAGGTGAAGGACGACCTGCGGCGGCTTATGGTCACCGGGGTCATGATCGAAGGGGAAAAACTGCCGTCGGTCCGCTCACTGGCCAGCTCGCTGGCCATCAACCCCAACACCATCCAGCGGGCCTATGACGCGCTGGAGTCAGAGGGCTACATCTACGCCGTGGCGGGGAAGGGGTCCTTTGTGGCACCCAATGCCGGGGTGGACCGGGGCCGGAAGGACCGCCTGATGAAGCTTTTTGACGAGACCGTGACCGAGCTGTACTTTCTGGGTGTGTCCGGAAGTGAGCTGTCCGGTCGGTTGACAGCCCTGGAGGGAGGAAACGCAACATGATTAAAATAAACAACGTGGTAAAGACCTTCGACGGCTTTCGCGCCCTGGACGGTCTTACCATGACGGTGGAGAAGGGCTCCATCTACGGCCTGGTGGGTCCCAACGGAGCGGGCAAGTCCACCATCCTGCGCCACATCACCGGTGTTTACCGGCCCGATTCCGGTTCCATTCTGGTGGACGGGGAGCCGGTCTATGAAAACCCAAAGGTCAAAGAGAAGCTCTCCGTTATCCCCGATGAGCTTTACTACTTCACCTCGGCCTCTACCAGGGACATGATGAAGTTCTATCGGGGCATCTACCCCAAGTTTGACGATAAGCGCTATCAGGCCCTGCGGGAGTTTTTCCCTGAGGTGGACGAGAACGCCCCCATCCGCCGTCTTTCCAAGGGCATGCAGAAGCAGAGCGCCTTCTGGCTGGCGCTGTGCTGCGCGCCGGAGGTGCTGGTGCTGGATGAGCCGGTGGACGGTCTGGACCCGGTCATGCGCCGTCAGGTCTGGTCCCTGCTCATGAGCGATGTGAGCCAGCGGGGCACCACCGTGCTGGTCAGCTCCCACAACCTGCGTGAGCTGGAGGACGTCTGCGACCATGTGGGCATCCTGTCCCACGGCAAGGTCCTGCTGGAGCGGTCCCTGACCGATTTGCAGGATAACATCGTAAAGCTCCAGCTGGCCTTCAAGGAGCCGGGTCTGCCCCAGCTGCCCGAGGGCATGGAGGTGCTCCACACCGCCCAGCTGGGCAGAGTCTACACCCTCATCGTGCGGGGGAGCATGGCCGAAGTCAAGACCCGGATGGCCACCCTGAACCCCATTTTGATGGAGGCCCTGCCCCTGACGCTGGAGGAAATCTTTATTTATGAATTGGGAGGTGAGGGCTATGCGGTCCGCGACACCATTCTTTGATTCCGCACTGTACCGAAAGACCATGGCCCGCTTCTGGCCTTTGTGGGCCGGCTGGACCCTGCTGTTGACCTTTTTGGTGCCCGTTCAGCTGGTGGGTCGTTACTTTGATGCGCTGCATCAGAACCACGCTGTGCAGGCAATGGCGGACTATGCCGCCAATCTGCCCCAAATGGTATACGTGATGGGGATCCTGCAGCTTGTTCTGTGCGCTCTGTGCGCCATGGCTGCGTTCAGCTACCTCTATAATAACCGCTCCGCCTTCATGATGCACGCCCTGCCCATGCGCCGGGAGAAGCTCTTCGGCACCCAGTATTTATCGGGCATCTCCATGGTGGTTCTGCCGGAGCTGGCGGTGTCGGTCCTGGTGGTGGTGCTGGAGCTGGCCCTGCTGCCCTCCGAGCACTGGGGGACGGCTCTGTCCGCTCTGGGCTGCTGGCTGCTGGCGGTGCTGGCCCAGGCGGTGACCTTCTACTCCATCGCCGTGTTCTGCGCCATGTTCACCGGCCATATCCTGGCCCTGCCCGTGTTCTACGGGGTGGTAAACTTCCTGGTCACCGCGGTCTATGGTCTGCTCCAGCAGCTGTGCCATCTGTTCCTCTACGGGTTTTCCGCTGCGGGCCTGTCAGACAGCTGGGTCACCAAGCTGACCCCCGCGCTTGCCATTTTTGACGCCTCCCGCTGGGTGGAAAACTGGAAGGGCGGCGTGCGCATCAGCAGCCAGTTCGCATCCCCCGGGACCTTGGGGGCCTATGTGGTGGTGGGCCTTATCCTCACCGTACTGGCTCTGTTCATCTACCGCCGCCGCCATGTGGAGAGCGCCGGTGACGTGGTTGCCGTGCCGCTGGTCCGCCCGCTGTTCCGCTGGAGCGTGGCCCTGTGCAGCGGGCTGTTTCTGGGCGCCTTCTGCGGCAGCCTGCTGAACTTCGGCAATCCCCGCCTGTTCCTTTGTATTATGGTGGTGCTGTGGACCCTGGTGGGGTACGTTGCCGCCGAGATGATGCTGAAGAAGAGCTTTCATGTCCTTCGGGGCTGCCGGAAGGGCGCTGCCGCCGCCACCGCGCTTTCCATCCTGCTGTGCGCCGGGTGCTACTTCGACTGGATGGGCGTGGAGACCCGACTTCCCGCGCTGGACCAGGTGGTCTCCATCGACGGTACTGTGAACATGGGCGTCCCCTGGGATTCCGGTCGGGATCTGATCCTGGGGGAGAACACAAATACGCAGAGCGTCCGGGAGAAGGTGCTGAAGCTGCACCAGGCGGTGGTGGCCGACCTGGAGAAGAACGGCCGGCCGGATGAAGCTGAGACAATGGGCAACGACTACATCGCTGTGGACCTGAGCTATCAGCTGAAAAACGGCCGCACCCTGTCCCGCCGCTACCACCTGCCCATCTATCAGGAGGACCTGAAGAAGGAGGGCACCGTCAGCTTCGCCGTCCAGCAGTTCCTGTCCGACCGTGAGCTGGCGGGGCTGGCCTACAACTTCGATCAGTACGAGGGAAGCGAGATAAGCCTTATGGCGGTGGAGCTGGACTACGTCAAGACGGACCGGGACACAAACGGCAGCCTGATGCTGGAGGAGCTGACCGGTGCCCAGCGCAGCGAGCTGTGGAAGGCGGTCCGGCAGGACTTTGATGCGGGTAACATCGGCGTGCGCTGGGCCATCGACAGCGACAAGGAGCGCCTTGCCAACACCTACCGCACCGACCTTAAATTCTACTTCCGAACGGTCGGGGAACCGCCCCATGACGCAGAGGTGGGCAGCACCGCCTATACCAATTCCGGCGAGGTCTATGACTGGGGCGCGACCATCACCCTGACCCCCCAGGCAAGTCACACCCTTGGCCTGCTGCAGGAGTACGGCGTGTGGGACCAGTGCGAGCTCATCCCCTGGGATTGAGAACGCCCCCTTCCTCTGACGGCTGCCCCGGTAATTGAACGAAATTTTAAACTCGTCTCGACGCATCGTTTCCCAATTCGGAATATACTGGGCATAACCGGAGCTCGCCCCCCTTTACAGGCGGGGCGAGCTGTGATAAACTGCCTTATCTGAAAGGACCGAAAGGAGGCCCGAACCGTGAAAAATTGGCTGAAGCGCTATTCCCATGCCTGGGTATTTCTCTACTGGGCCATCTATCTGCCCTGGTTCTGCTGGCTGGAGGACCATGTGACCCACGGCTACTACCTGATTCACTCCGTTCTGGACGATGGGATTCCCTTCCTGGAGGGGTTCGTCGTGCCCTATCTGCTGTGGTTCCCCTTTGTGGGGGTGGTCATCGCCTGGTTCTTTTTCCGGGACAAGGCGGGCTTTTACCGTCTGACCGCGTACATGTTTACCGGCATGACCGCGTTTCTGGTGATCTGCACCCTGTTTCCCAACGGTGTGGCCCTCCGGCCCGCCGTGCTGCCCCGTGACAATGTCTTTTGCGATCTGGTGAAGGCCCTGTGGGTGGTGGACACCCCGACCAACGTGCTGCCCTCTCTCCACGTCTATAACTCCGTGGTGTGCTGCGTGGCGGTGTTCCGCAGTGAGACTCTGCGCCGGTTCCGCTGGGTCCGGCCCGTGACGCTGGTGCTGACGGTGTCCATTGTGCTGTCCACCATGTTCCTCAAGCAGCACTCGGTGGTGGATGTGACCGCCGGCCTGCTCATGGCCTGGGTGCTCTATGTGCTCATTTACGAGCCTGCGCCCCAGCGCCGTCCCCGCATGGCCCGGGACCGGGCCTGAATAAGACAAAAAAGGGTGCGGCTGCGCGCCCTTTTTTGCACCCCCAGGGGGGCAGAGGGCACCGGACGAAAATCCTTGAAAAAGCGCCAAACTTTGGCAGAATCTTTAGGCCGAAATGGATGGAAAATCCGCAATCCCTGTGATATGATGGACCCGAAGAGAAGCGGCCCTGCCGCGGATCGGAAGCGGGCTCTGCCCGCCGATAAAAAGCGTCCCCCGGCCCTAGAGCCGATGGCAAAAAGAGCCGGAGCGGGGAACCGAAAACCACGCCCGGCGTAAGAAAGGACTGATTCCCATGAACCACTATATGCGTGAGTTTGTTGAAACTACGGAGGAGCTGCTTGGCTCTGACCAGGTGCGAATGATGGGTCGATGGAAGCACCACGGTCCCATCACCACGTTGGACCACTCCCTGTTCGTTGCCTACTGGTCCTACCGGGCCGCGCGTGCCCTGAAGCTGGACGCGGTGGCAGCCGCCCGGGGCGGGCTGCTCCACGATCTGTACCTCTACGACTCCAAAGATCATGCGGCCCACCCTGGCTGGCAGTGCTTCGACCACCCCAAGGCCGCGGCCCGCAACGCCGAGGCGCTCACCGACCTGACCAAGAAGGAGAAAAACATCATCCTGTCCCATATGTGGCCCATGGGCGGCGCTCTGCCCCGCTCCATGGAGGCCGTCCTGGTGGATCTGGTGGATACGTTCTGCGCCGGACTGGAGCTCTCCCGCATCTACCGCCCCGCCCGGCTCCGCAAACGGCTGGGCGTGCAGCCCATCACCGCCTGATCAAACCCCGAACCGACCCTGCTGCCTCCCCGCTGACCGGGGAGGCGGCTTTTTTGGCTCTGCAAGGGGGAAGATTGTTCAAAGTCCTTTGATTTATCAAGTTTAGGTATGAATTTTTTGAAGAAAATACCCTTGTATCACCGGCAGAAACCTGATATGATTGGTACGATATACAAGATGGGGTAGTATGAAAGTAACGGTCTCCCGGTTCAACTGGAAGATACCACCGATTTTGTACTTGCTGTGGCAGCGGCGGAACGAGTCCATCCACACCGCTGGCGTCACCAGAACGATTCCGACCCGGACGGGGCAGTGCCGGTCGGAAGGATCAAGCGTACCACACGCGATGTGACAGACAAGACAAAGACAGGGCGGCAGGGAGAGAGAACTGCTGACCCCCAAATAGGAGGATGCTGTAATATGATCGCACATGGGAAGGATATCAAGGTTTTCACCGGTAACTCTAACCCCCAGCTGGCCAAGCAGATCTGCCGCGAGCTGGAAATCCCTCTGGGCAACGCTGAGGTAGGTTCGTTCTCCGACGGAGAGAACTTCGCCTCCATCTACGAGACCGTTCGCGGCTCGGATGTGTTTGTGGTCCAGTCCACCTGCTCGTTCGTGAAGGACGGCAAGGCCGGCACCGTCAACGATTCTCTGATGGAGCTGCTCATCATGATCGACGCGCTCAAGCGCGCCTCCGCCGGGCGCATCACCGCCGTGGTGCCCTACTTCGGCTACGCCCGCCAGGACCGCAAGACCAAGCCCCGTGATCCCATCTCCGCCAAGCTGGTGGCCAACCTGATCACCGAGGCCGGCGCCGACCGCGTGCTGACCATGGACCTGCACGCCAACCAGATCCAGGGCTTCTTCGATATTCCCGTGGACAACCTGCTGGGTTCTCCCATCTTCGTGGACCATTTCATTGAGAAGTTCGCCGCCGTTCATGACGACACCATGGTCGTCTCTCCCGACGTGGGCTCTGTGGCCCGCGCCCGTGCCTTTGCCCAGAAGCTGAATATGCCTCTGGCCATCGTGGATAAGCGCCGCCAGAAGGCCAACTCCTCCGAGGTCATGAACATCATCGGCGACGTGAAGGATAAGCACGTCATCCTCCTGGACGACATGGTGGATACCGGCGGATCTCTGTGCCATGCGGCTCAGGCTCTGGTGGAGATCGGCGGCGCCAAGGACGTCACCGCCTGTGCGTCCCACGGTGTTCTGTCCGGCCCCGCAATCCAGCGCATCAACGACAGCGTCATTGACGAGGTCATCTTCCTGGATACCGTCCCCGGCAAGCCCGGCGTCAACTGCCCCAAGATCAAGTATCTGTCTGTGGCCCACATGTTTGCAGAGGCCATCAGCCACATCTACATGGAGACCTCCGTCTCCCCCCTGTTCCTGTAAGAACAGGCCTTACAATCGGATAAGATGGACCAATCGGAAGGGGCGGGTAGCTTTACCCGCCCCCTCTTTGGCATCTGCGAAAAAATGAGAAGCCCGTCGAACCGGGCAGAAACGAGAGGAAAACGCATGGTATTTCAGAAAAAAGCCGGCGGGGCCAGCTGGATCGTGGTCTGCCTGGGCAACCCCGGCGACCAGTACGAGAACACCCGCCACAACGTGGGCTTTATGGTGGCCGATGAGCTGGCCGAGCGCCAGAATGCCCCCATCCAGAAGCTGAAGTTCAAGGCCCTGACCAATATCCTCACCATTTCCGGGGAAAAGGTGCTGGTTATGAAGCCTGTGACCTACATGAACCTGAGCGGCGAGGCCGTCCGCCAGGCGGTGGACTTTTATAAAATCCCCGCCGACCATGTGCTGGTGGTGTCCGATGACACCGCTCTGGCCGTGGGCCGCCTCCGCATCCGCGGAAAAGGCTCTGCGGGCGGGCATAACGGCCTGAAAAACATCATTCTCCACCTGGGAACGGATCAGTTCCCCCGTGTCCGCGTGGGTGTGGGGGAGAAGCCCCACCCCGACTACGATATGGCCGACTGGGTGCTGGGCAAGTTCCAGGGGGAGGACAAAAAGGCCATTGATGCCGCCGTGGGCCGCGCCGCCGATGCCATCGAGTGCATCCTCCGGGACGGCCTGGATAAGGGCATGAACCGCTTCAACGGCTGATCGTATCATCGGGGGGAGTGCCGCCCGAATAAGAACCATCCACCGCACCGCGAAAGGAGTATCTGCCATGAAATTGCTCACCGCCGCCCTGAACCGGCTGCCCGAATTCCAACAGCTGGTCCAGGCCATCGAGGGCGGCCGCAGTCCTGCGGCTCTGTCCGGCGTCGCCGCCATCCACCGCGCCCATATTGCAGCTGGTTTGGCTCTCATCACCGAACGCCCGGTGGTGGTGCTCTGCGCCGATGAGGGGGAGGGGGAGCGGCTCTGTAAGGACCTGGCCGCCTTTTCCGGTGTGCCGGTGCCCATGCTGACCAGCCGGGCCTTCACCTTCCACAATGCCGCCACCGTGTCCCACCAGTGGCAGCACAGCCGCCTGTCCCTTCTGCGGCGCCTGTCCCAGGGGGAGCTGCCCCTGATGGTGGCCTCGGTGGAGGGGATGCTCCAGCGGACCATGCCCCCTGAGACGCTGGAGGCGTGCACGCTCCATCTAAGCGTGGGGGACAGCGTGGACCTAAACGAGCTGACCGATAAGCTCACCCAGGCCGGCTATATCCGGGGGGAGCAGGTGGAGGGTGTGGGTCAGTTTGCCCTGCGCGGCGGGATTTTGGACCTATTTTCTCCCGGTATGGACCAGCCGGTGCGCGTGGAGTTCTTCGGTGACGAGGTGGACGCCATGGGGCAGTTCGACCCGGAGAGCCAGCGCCGCACCCAGAACATCACCGAGACACGCGTTCTGCCCGCCGCCGAGGTGCTGCCCCGGCTTTCACCGGGCGGATTGATGGGGCTGGGGGACAAACTGCGAACCATGGCCGAGAAGGCCGCGAAAAACGGGAAGAAGGACCTGACCGCCACCCTGGAGCAGGACCGGGAGGCCCTGATGGAGGGCCGCTCCTTCCCGGCGGTGGACCGGTATCTGCCCATCATCTACCCGGAGGCGGCCACCGCCGCCGATTACCTGCCCCCGGAGGCCTGCGTGGTGTTCTCCGAGTGCTCCCGCATCAGCGACCGGGCCAAGACCTACCAGTGGCAGATGGACCAGGACGTGACCGCCCTGCTGGAGCGGGGGGAGCTGGACCCGGCCTGCACCGGGCTGACCCGCACCTTTTCCCAGCTGTGCGCCCGCCTGGAGGACTGGCCGGTGGTCTATCTGGACTCCTTCACCATGTCCAGCTACCCCGCCCGACCCAAGGTGCTGCTGTCCCTCCTATCCAAGCAGCTGCCCTCCTTCGGCGGCAGCCTGGAGACGGCGGTCCAGGATCTGACCCACTACCAGCACCAGGGCTTTGCGTCCCTGGTGCTGGTGTCCGGCGAGCAGCGGGCGTTGGATTTGCAGGCCATGCTCCGGGAACGGAAGGTCAAGTCCGCGGTGGACTTCCGCTGTGAGGCCCTGCCCCAGCCGGGACAGACGGTCATTACCGTGGGCGGCCTGTCCGCCGGTATGGAGTACCCGGACATCCGCCTGGCGGTGCTCACCGAGGGCGGCCGGGTGGGGCTCAAGAAGCCCAAACCGAAAAAAGCCGCCACCAACCGCCAGAAATTGAAGTCCTTCACCGACCTGACCCCCGGCGACCTGGTGGTCCACGAGCACCACGGCGTGGGCCGGTATGTGGGCATGGTGAAGATGAAGGTGGACGGGGCCGATAAGGACTACATCAAAATCGCCTACGCCGGGACCGATGAGCTCTATGTCCCCGCCGACCGCATGGACATGGTGAGCAAGTACATCGGCGGGGGCGAGGACGGCAACGCCACCCGGAAGCTCAACCGTCTGGGCGGAACCGAGTGGGAGAAGAGCAAGTCCAAGGCAAAGAAAGCCGTGCAGGACCTGGCCAAGGGCCTCATCCAGCTCTACGCCCAGCGTCAGCGCCAGCCCGGCTATGCCTTTTCGCCCGACTCCCCCTGGCAGCAGGAGTTTGAGGACCAGTTTGAATATACCGAGACGGATGACCAGCTGCGCTGCATCCGGGAGATCAAGGACGACATGGAGCGGCCCATCCCCATGGACCGGCTGCTGTGCGGCGATGTGGGCTACGGCAAGACCGAGGTGGCCTTCCGGGCCATTATGAAGTGCGTGCTAGACGGCAAGCAGGCCGCCATCCTGGTCCCCACCACCGTACTGGCCCGCCAGCACTACCTGTCCGCCCTGCGCCGGTTTGCCCGGTATCCGGTGACCATCGACGTAGTGTCCCGGTTCCGCACCCCCGCCCAGATGAAGGAGACCCTCAGGCGGGTGGAGCAGGGCCAGGTGGACATCCTCATCGGCACCCACCGGCTCTTTAACAAGGACGTGGCGTTCAAGGACCTGGGCCTGCTGGTGGTGGACGAGGAGCAGCGCTTCGGCGTCCAGCACAAGGAGCGGCTGAAGGAGCAGTTCAAGCAGGTGGACGTACTCACCCTGTCCGCCACCCCCATCCCCAGAACGCTGAACATGGCCCTCAGCGGCATCCGGGATATGTCCACTCTGGAGGAGCCGCCCTCCGACCGCCTGCCCGTCCAGACCTATGTGCTGGAACACGACTGGGGGGTCATCGGGGACGCCATGCGCCGGGAGCTGGAGCGCGGCGGTCAGGTCTATTACCTCCACAACCGGGTGGACTCCATCGACTCCACCGCCCGCCGCATCCAGGACCTGCTGGGCGAGGACGCGGCGGTGGGGGTGGCCCACGGCAAGATGACACAGGAGGCCATCGACGATGTGATGAGCCGCATGACCGACGGCGAGCTGAACGTGCTGGTGTGCACCACCATCATCGAGACGGGCATCGACCTGCCCAACGCCAACACCCTCATCATCGAGGACGCAGACCAGCTGGGTCTGGCCCAGCTCCACCAGATCCGGGGCCGTGTGGGCCGTTCCAACCGCCGCGCCTACGCCTACCTGACCTACCGCCGCGGCAAGGCCCTCACCGAAGTGGCCTCCAAGCGGCTGGGGGCCATCCGGGAGTTTGCCGAGTTTGGCTCCGGCTTCAAGATCGCCATGCGCGATTTGGAGATCCGGGGCGCGGGCAACGTGCTGGGGCCGGAGCAGTCCGGGTTCATGCTGTCGGTGGGCTATGATATGTACCTAAAGCTGCTGGAGGAGGCGGTCCTGACCGAACAGGGCCTGCCTGTGCCGGTGAAAACCGAGTGTGCCGCCAATCTCAGTGTGTCGGCCTCCATCCCGGACCGGTATGTGCCGGCCGCCGAGCAGAGGATGGATCTCTACCGCCGCATTGCCGCCATCCGCTCCGAGGAGGACGCCGACGACCTGGTGGACGAGCTGCTGGACCGGTACGGCGAGCCGCCAAGACCGGTGAACAACCTCATCTCCGTGGCGCTGCTCCGGGCTGACGCCGCCAAGGCGGACATCACCGACATCGACCAGCGCAACGGCGCGCTGCTGCTCACCGTGCCTAAGTTTGATTTGCAGCAGGTGTCCAAGCTGGCGGGCGGGGCCAAATATAAGGGCCGTCTGCTGTTTTCCGCCGGGGAGAAGCCCTATCTCTCCCTGAAGCTGCGGAAGGGGGAGGACCCCCTCCGGGCCGCCCGCACCCTGGTCACAGACTACGCCAACGGACTGGAGCGGGAGTAAAATCTTGCCCTCGGAGCCAAAACGTGGTATGATGACACTGTTTTCGTTTAAAACACAGATGGAAAGGAACTATACCTATGACCATGTTTAAGAGATGCGCCGCTTTGGCATTGGCCATGACCATGGCGGTGGGGCTGCTCACCGGCTGCGGCAAGAAGGACGACGGGGAGAGCTCCAGCTCCAGCTCCTCCCAGATTTCCGCGGTGGAACCGATGGATTTGAGTAATGTGACCGACCCCTACCTGGCCACCGCCGGGATCGCCGGCGACACCGTGGTGGCCAAGGTGGGCGAATATGAGCTCACCGCGGCCGACCTGCTCCACTGGCTGGACGGCGGCATCCAGATGTATCTGAGCCAGATGGCGGTCTACGGGATCAGCGAGATCCCCTGGGACGCCGATACCCAGAGCGGAAGCCCGGCCGAGATGTTCCGAAAGGCCGCCCTGGATACGGCCGCCTTCTACCGCCTGATCCCCGAGGTGGCAAAGCAGGAGGGTCTGGAGGTCCCCCAGGAGGCCAAGGACTTCCTGGAGCAGGACCTGGCCAAGACCAAGGAGCAGCTGGGCGGGGAGGACGGCCTGAAGCTGCTGCTGTGGCACCAGCTCAGCGACGAGGGGCAGTACCGCCGCTTTTTTGAGGCGGGCACGCTCTACCAGGCCATGATGGACCGCTGGTACGGCCCGAAGAGCGATGCCTACCCCACCGATGCCCAGGTGCTGGCCTTTGCCCAGGACGAGCTGGGCATGTACCGGGCCAAGCACATCCTGCTGGCCACCCAGGACGTGCAGAGCCAGGAGGCCCTGGATGAGGCCGCCTGCAAGGAGAAAAAGGCCAAGGCCGACGACATTCTGGCTCAGATCCGGGCCGCTGCCGACCCCGTGGCCAAGTTCGATGAGCTGATGAAGGCCAACTCCGAGGACCCCGGCCTGGCCCAGGCCCCCGATGGCTATGACACCATGAAGGGCCAGATGGTGCCCGAGTTCGAGAATGCCGCTCTGGCCCTGAAGGACGGGGAGATCAGCGACGTGGTGGAGAGCGAGGTCGGCTACCACATCATCATGCGCCTGCCCCTGAAGGACCTGGAGCCGGTGCGCGGCGAGCTGGTGAACCGGCTGATGCAAAAGCGCGTGGACGAATGGCTGAAGGAAAACCCCGTGGAGACCACCGAGGCCTTTGACAAGATCGACGTGAAGGACTTCTGGGAGAAGATGCAGTCGTTCCGTGCCGGTGTGACCGAGCAGATGCAGGCCAAGCAGGCCGAGCTGGAGGCCGCCAAGCCCGACCAGTCCCAGCCCGATGCGTCCAAGGCAGACCAGCCCCAGTCCGAAGGCAAGTAAAATAGACGAGCGCCCCCTGAACCGCCGGTTCAGGGGGCGTTTTTGCCGATATAGGAAAAGGCCCCCGGCTTTTTTAGAGCCGGGGGTCTTGCTTTGGCAGATAGACGGGGGAGTGGGGAGCTTAGTTCTCCTCCAGAGCGGGCAGACCGGCCACCACCTTGGCGCAGCGGGGGCACAGGCCGTCGGCGTGATCGGTGACGGAGTGCTTCCAGCAGCGGGGGCACTTGGTGCCGCGGGCCTCGGACACCAGCACGCGGACACCCGCCAGAGCGGTCTCAGCGGCCTGGGCGTACAGCGCGGCGTCCTCGGTGACCTCCACGTCAGAGACGATGAACAGATCGGCCCAGTCCTTCTCAAAGGCGGCCTTGGTCAGAGCCAGATTGCTCTCGGCCACGGGCTTATCGGTGACCAGGGTGACATGGGCCTCCAGGCTCTTGCCCACCTTCTTCTCGGAGCGGGCGGCCTCCAGGGCCACGTTCACGCTGTCACGCAGCTGCTCCAGCACGCCCCAGCGGAGCATGGCGGCCTCGTCCAGGGCATACTCGGTGAAGGGCTGGTTCATCTGGTTGAGCACCACATTGCGTACATCGTCCCCGGTGCGGTGGGGCATGGCCAGCCAGATCTCATCGCAGGTGAAGGCCAGGATGGGGGCAAAGAGCTTGGTGATGGTGTCCAGGATCAGCCACAGGGCGGTCTGGGCGGAGCGGCGGCTCAGGCCGTCCTTTTCGTCGCAGTACAGACGGTCCTTGATGATGTCCAGATAGAAGGAGGAGAGGTCCACCACGCAGAAGTCGTTGATGGCGTGGGAGACGGAGTGGAACTCGTAGTTATCGTAGGCGGTGAAGCACTTCTGGATGAGGGCGTTCAGGCGGGTGACGGCCCAGCGGTCCAGCTCCAGCATCTCCTCGGGCTTGACCAGGTTGTTGGGGTCAAAGCCGTTCAGGTTGCCCAGGCAGTAGCGGGCGGTGTTGCGGAACTTCAGGTAGTTCTGGCTCAGCTGCTTGAAGATCTTGTCGGAGCAGCGCACGTCCACGTGGTAGTCGGCGGAACCGGCCCACAGACGGAGCAGATCGGCGCCGTACTTCTGGATGACCTCGGCGGGATCGACGCCGTTGCCCAGGGACTTGTGCATGGCGCGGCCCTCGCCGTCCACGGTCCAGCCGTGGGTGACGCACTCCTTGAAGGGGGCGCCCTTGCCCAGTGCGCCCACAGCGGTCAGCAGGGCGGCCTGGAACCAGCCGCGGTACTGGTCAAGACCCTCGATATACATGGTGGCGGGCCAGAACCCCTGGCAGCGCTGCATGGCGGAGTAGTGGGTGGAGCCGGAGTCGAACCAGCCGTCCAGGGTGTCCTCCTCCTTGCGGAAGCCGTGGCTCTTGCCGCAGTGGGGGCAGACGAAGTCCTTGGGCAGGATCTCAGAGGCCTCCAGCTCGTACCAGGCGTTGGAGCCCTTCTCGGCAAAGAGCTTGCTGACGGCCTCGATGGTCTCGTCGGTGCAGATGGGCTTGCCGCACTCCTCGCAGTAGAACACGGGGATGGGCAGACCCCAGCGGCGCTGACGGCTGATGCACCAGT
>JAHHSC010000120.1 GCA_020025455.1 Lawsonibacter sp.
ATGGACCGGTCGGCGGCAAAGATGCCGGAACGGGCGATGTTGATGAGGGACATCTGGTTCCAGTGCCGGCGGTCGGCGTAGGCCGCCAGAGAGCGGGCGTGGGCCTCCCGGTAGCTTTGGAAGTCGGCCAGCAGCATATACTCGTCGGCCATGGAGCCGCCCGCGCCGAAGAGCAGGCGGTTGGTCAGGTCGGAGTACGAGACACCGTCGCGGAAGCCGTGGGAAATATCGTCCAGCACCCGCTTCAGATCGCTGTCGCGCTGGTAGTAGTCCAGAGAGCGGTAGCCCTCGCGCTTGCGCTGTTCCACCTGGTCGGCGGTGAGGCCGAAGAGGAAGATGTTCTCGTCGCCCAGCTTCTGGTGCATCTCCACATTTGCGCCGTCCAGGGTGCCGATGGTGAGGGCGCCGTTCATCATAAACTTCATGTTTCCGGTGCCGGAGGCCTCCTTGCCGGCGGTGGAGATCTGCTCGCTCAGCTCGCTGGCGGGCATGAGCTTCTCGGCCAGAGAGACTCGGTAGTTCTCCAGGAACACCACTTGCAGCTTATCCTTGCAGATGGGGTCCTCGCTGATCTGGCGGGCCAGGGAGTTGATGAGCTGGATGATCTCCTTGGCCACATGGTAGCCGGGGGCGGCCTTAGCCCCGAAGAGGAAGGTCTGGGGGGTGAACTCCATGTTGGGGTTATCCCGCAGCTGGTTATAGAGGGAAATGATGTGCAGCACGTTCAAAAGCTGGCGCTTATACTCGTGCAGACGCTTCACCTGCACGTCAAAAATGGCGTCGGTATTCAGAATCACGCCGGACTCCCGGGCAATATAGGCGGCGAAGCGGCGCTTGTTCTCCCGCTTGATGGCCTCCAGCTGCTGGAGCACGGACTGGTCGTCTTTGAACTTCTCCAGACCGGCGATCTCCTCGGGGTGGAGCAGATACCGGTCCCCGCCGGTGCAGTCCTGAATGAGGGCGTCCAGCTTCGGGTTGATCTGGGCCAGCCAGCGGCGGTGGTCAATGCCGTTGGTGACGTTCTGGAACTTCTCCGGCTGGGCCAGATAGGCGTCGTGGAACACGTCCTTTTTCAGAATGTCCGAGTGCAGGGCGGACACGCCGTTGATGGTCTGGCAGGCGCAGATACACAGGTTGGCCATGCGGACCTCGTTGCCCCAGATGATGGCCATGCTGCCCACCTTGTTCAAGTCGTCGCCGTAGCGGCGGCGCAGCTCGCCCTCGTAGCGGCCGGAGATCTCCTTCAAAATCTGCCAGATACGGGGCAGCAGCGTCTCGATCAGGGACTGGGGCCAGCGCTCCAGAGCCTCCGCCAGGACGGTGTGGTTGGTGTAGCACACGGTGTGGGTGACGATGTGCCAGGCATCGTCCCAGTTGTACCCCTCCTCGTCCAGCAGAATCCGCATCAGCTCGGGAATGACCAGCGTGGGATGGGTGTCGTTGATCTGGATGACGTGCTTTTCGTGGAAGTTCCGCAGGGTGCCGTACTGGGCCCGGTGCTGGCGCACGATGGACTGGACGGTGGCGGACACGAAGAAGTACTGCTGCTTCAGGCGCAGGGACTTGCCCTCGTAGTGGTTGTCGTCGGGGTACAGGACCTTGGCGATGACCTCGGCCATGGCCTGCTGCTCCACCGCTTTCAGGTACTCACCGCGGCTGTAGAGGGACATATCCACGGGCACGGGGCTTTTGGCGTCCCACAGGCGCAGGGTGTTGGTGTGGCGGGTCTTGTAGCCGGCGATCTCCATGTCCCGGGGAATGGCCAGGACGGTGGTGTAGCCGGTGTGAACGGGGTGGTTCTGGCCGTTTTCGTCCCAGTGGTCCTCGATGGTGCCGCCAAAGCGGACCTCCTCGGTCTCGTCCAGCTTGGGGATGAGCCAGGCATCCCCCAGACCCAGCCAGTTGTCGGCCAGCTCCACCTGCTTGCCGTCCAGGATCTTCTGTTTGAAGATGCCCAGCTCGTAGCAGATGGAATAGCCGGTGGCGGGGATCTCCAGGGTGGTCATGGAGTCCAGATAGCAGGCGGCCAGGCGGCCCAGACCGCCGTTGCCCAGACCGGCGTCCGGCTCCGTCTCGAAGAGGTCGCCGGCGGAGAAGCCCATGTCCTCCAGCGCCTCGGACAGGGTGTCCAGCAGACCCAGGTTGTAGGCGTTCTTCTCCAGGGAGCGGCCCATCAGGAACTCCAGCGACAGGTAGTGGACCTGGCGCTGCTGGCCCTCCCACACCCGGTTGCTGGTTTCCATCTGGCGGCGGGACAT
>JAHHSC010000121.1 GCA_020025455.1 Lawsonibacter sp.
TCCTGGTGGACAACTACGTCCTGGCTAAGTTCCTTGGTATCTGCCCCTTCCTGGGCGTTTCCAAGAAGCTGGACAGCGCAGTGGGTATGTCCCTGGCTGTTACCTTCGTCATGGTTATGGCTACTGCAGCCACTTGGCCCATCTATCGGTTCATTCTGGTTCCCGAGGGTTCTGCGGGCACTGCCCGTGACCTGGGCTACCTCCAGACCATCGTGTTCATCCTGATTATCGCCATCCTGGTCCAGCTGCTGGAGAACTTCCTGAAGAAGTTTATCCCCGCTCTGTACAAGGCTCTGGGCGTGTATCTGCCTCTGATTACCACCAACTGCACCATCCTGGGTGTCACCATCCTGAACCTGGACAATGAGTACAGCTTCGTGGAGTCCATTGTCTGTGCCGCCGGTGCCGGTATCGGTTTCCTGGTTGCCATGGTCCTGTTTTCCGGTGTCCGCCGCAAGGTGGAGCAGGCCGTCACGCCTGAGTGCTTCAAGGGCCTGCCCATCACCCTGGTGGCCGCAGCTATGACCTCCCTGTCCTTTATGGGCTTCGGCGGTATCGTGGAAGCCATCTTCGGTGTTTAAGTAGGGAGGGTGTGTAGTATGAATCCGATTATTCTGGCAATTATTGTCGTGACCGTTATCGGCCTCATCGGTGCGCTGATCCTGGTCGCCGCATCCATCTTTATGTATGTTCCTGTGGACGAGCGCGTTGAGAAGATCACCGAGGCCCTGCCCGGTGCCAACTGCGGCGCCTGTGGCTGCGCTGGCTGTGCTGACTACGCCAAGGCTGTGGTCGAGGACGGCGCTCCCTGCAACAAGTGCGTGCCCGGCGGTGCCAACGCTGCTGCCGCCATTGCCGAGATTATGGGGGTCGAGGCTGGTTCCTCCACGCCCATGAAGGCTGTTGTGGCCTGCTCCGGCAGCTGCGGCAAAACCGGCAAGCGCTATGAGTTCGAGGGCATCCAGTCCTGCCAGGCCGTGAAGGGCCTGTACGGCGGAGACGGCCTGTGCGCCTATGGCTGCCTGGGCTACGGCGACTGTACCCGCGCTTGCCCCTTCGACGCGATCCACATCGTGGACGGCATCGCAAAGGTGGAGCGTGAAAAGTGTGTGGGCTGCGGCGCTTGCGCCAATGTCTGCCCCAACCACATCATCTCCATCGTGCCCGAGCATAAGCGTAAGCCTGTTGTTCTGTGTCAGAACCAGGATAAGGGCGGCGACACCCGCAAGGCCTGCACCGCCGGCTGTATCGGCTGCATGAAGTGCGCGAAGGCCTGCCCCAAGGGTGCCATCACCGTGGAGAACAACCTGGCCCACATTGACCAGGACCTGTGTGTTGGCTGTCAGCTGTGCGTGAAGGAGTGCCCTGTGGGCGTGATTCACGTTCCTGCCAACGACTGATAAAATCAGATAAAAAACCGCCGTTTCGGTAGAAACGGCGGTTTTTTTGTGCTTTGAGCTTAAACCCGGCTTCGATCTCGAAGCCAGCTTGGCAGAGCCTTTGCTTTGACACTGGATACAATGCCCATCGCGGCAAACAGGGTAATCATGGACGTTCCTCCGTAGCTGATAAAGGGGAGGGTCAGGCCCATAACGGGGAGAATGAAAAGGCACATACCAACATTGAAGGTGATCTGGGCCAGCAGCATACCGGCCATGCCCATACATACATAGGCGTAGAACGGGGAGCTTGCGTGCCGCCCAACCCACACGCACCGCAGCACGATGAGAAAGAGAATGGACAGCAGCGCAATGCAGCCAACCAGCCCCAGCTCCTCGGCACAAACTGAGAAAATAAAGTCGGTGTGCCGGGCGGGGAGTGCATCGTTGTTGGGGGCCTGTGTCTGGAGGCCGTGGAGATAGCCTTGACCGAACAGTCTGCCGGAGCCAACAGCCAGAGAGGACCGGGTCTGCTGGAACCCTTTTCCCTGCGGGTCCAGGCTGTGGTCAAAGATCACGCGGAAGCGCATAATGCGGTAGTCATCCCACAGACCTGTTTTTGGGAGGACGAAGAGCCACAGAACGCAGGCAAGAACAACAATCCCCCCGCCTGTCAGAAGAAACCACCGGAGCTTGATGCCGGATACCCAGGCCATCGTGATGAAAATACAAAGGTACATGACGCACATACCCATATCACCACAGATGACGGCTACCAGCCCCATCAAAAG
>JAHHSC010000122.1 GCA_020025455.1 Lawsonibacter sp.
TACAGGTCAATCAATGAGGAGGAAGTCGATTTGAAATTCAATCTCAAGCGAATCACATCGGCGGGCTTGTGTCTCGCCCTGGGTATGCAGCTTTCCACTGTGGCCTACGCCGATGCGCGGGTGACTGGCTATGAAAACGGAACGGCCCTCAATATCAGTCAGATTGCCCGGTACACGTCCGGCCAGTTCAATGTGGATGGCGGTGTCACGGAAATCGTGACCTACAACAGCCGGAACGGCTGCGCCTATGCAATCAACGGTCAGAGCGGCCTGCTGACTGCCATTCCTCTCTCTCATCTGGTCGCCGGTGGCGGTGTAGACCGGCTTACCGGAACCGACATCGATGTAAAGGCCCTGGTGGAGGCGCAAGACAGCACCTTCCACTATGGAGATATGACCTCTGTGGCCCTTTCCCCGGACAACACCACGCTGGCCATTGCCCTTCAGGCAGAGGAATACGATCAGCCGGGTCGTGTGGCCCTTTTTGCCTGCCGCGAGGACGGCACCATCTCCCTCAAGGGTCTGGTGGAGACCGGCGTACAGCCCGATATGGCCATCTTTGCGGATGGCAGCACCGTCCTCACCGCGGATGAAGGCGAGCCCCGAGAGGGGTACGGGGCGGGTGTGGTCGACCCCAAGGGTTCGGTCACGGTCGTTGACACCACCTCCATGTCCGGAACCGTGGTGGACTTTGAAGCCTTTGACAGCCAGCGTGAGGCCCTGGCCAATGGGCAGGTGATCCTGCAAAAGGACACCAAGCCCTCCACCGATCTGGAACCGGAGTACATCGCCGTCTCCGGCGGAAAGGCCTATATCACGCTTCAGGAGGCCAACGCCATCGCGGTTCTGGACATCGCCTCCAAGACCTATGACGGCATCTATTCCGTGGGCTTTGAGGACTACGGAACGACCCCTGTGGACATTGACAAGAAGGACGACGCCTACGCACCCAAGACATATCAGAACCTGCTGGGCGTCCGTATGCCGGACGGCATCGCTGCCTTTACCGCAGGCGGCCGGACCTATCTGGTCACCGCCAACGAGGGAGATGCCCGTGAGTGGGGCGATGAGGAGCTTGGCACCGCCTATCTCAACGAGGACGAACGGAACTTTGGCAAGGAGGGAACGACGTCTCCCACCGGTGCCATCACCGCAGAAAATTCCGGACTCAAGGGGAAGGTGCGCTTCCTCAACAGCGCCGACTACGATGGTCTGGCGGCAGACAAGGACTATCTCTACGGCGGACGGTCTTTCACCATCTATGAGGCGACAGACGGGGGCCTTACGCAGCGGTTCACCAGCGGAGATGACTTTGAAGCGCTTACGGCGCAATACCTCCCGGCCTACTTCAACAGCTCCAACGACAACGCTGTGCTGGATGATCGCTCCGGCAAGAAAGGCCCCGAGCCCGAGAACGTGACCGTGGGACAGATTGGGGAGAGAACCTACGCCTTTGTGGCGCTGGAGCGTACCGGCGGCATTATGGTCTACGATGTGACCGATCCGGCCTCCGCCTCGTTTGTCAACTATATCAACACCCGGGACTTTGCATCCACCGTTCCCGGCTCTGAAGAGTATGACGGGGACGAGCTGGACAAGTGGGTCACATGCGGCGAGGTAGCCCCCGAGGGGCTTGCCTTTATCCCGTCCGGAGACAGCCCCACGAAACAGGCTCTGCTGCTGGCCGCCTGTGAGGTGTCCGGAACAGTGGCGGTCTACCAGGTGGGTGGCGAGGCCCTTTCCGTTCACCCCTTCTCCGACGTGGCAGAGAACGCAGCCTATAACGGCGCGGTGACCTATGTCTATGAAAACGGCCTCATGTCCGGTGTCGCCACAGATGCGTTTGCCCCGGAGCGACCGGCCAGCCGTGCCGAGCTGGTGTCTGGCCTGTGGAAGATCGCGGGCGCGCCTGCGGTCAATGCCGCTGTGGACTTCCGTGATGTAGACGCAGACGCCGGATACGCGGCAGCGGTTCGCTGGGCAGCCGGTGAGGGTGTTGCCGTCGGATATGGCAGCGGTCTGTTCGGGCCGGATGACAGCGTAACCCGGGAGCAGCTGGCGACGATCCTCTTCCACTTCGCTCAGAAGAATGGCATGGACGCTGCGCAGGCTGGACAGAACCTTCAGGGCTACTCGGATGCAGACCAGGT
>JAHHSC010000123.1 GCA_020025455.1 Lawsonibacter sp.
GATGGGGCAGGGGCTCCGTTATTTTTCGGCGTGGCCCTTCCGGCGGATGGTCTCCACCACCTCATCCACATAGCGCTGGCAGACCTCGTGGCTGGGGGCCTCCACCATAACACGGACCACCGGCTCGGTGCCGGACTCCCGAACCAGAATTCGGCCGGTATCGCCCAGCTCCTTGGCGACACGCTCAACCGCCAGCTGCACATCCGAATCCGCCTGAGCAAGCGCCTTGTCGTGGACCCGGACATTCTCCAACACCTGAGGATAGATCACCAGATCTTCGTGGAGCTGGCTGAGCGTCTTTTTCTTTGCCAGCATCACTTCCATGACCTTCAGGCTGGTCAGGATGCCGTCACCGGTGGACGCGTATTTCGAGAAGATGATGTGGCCGGACTGCTCACCGCCCAGACGGCAGCCGTTCTTCATCATGTACTCATACACATATTTGTCGCCCACGGCGGTTTTGGCGTAGTCGATGCCCAGCTCGTCGAAGGCCTTGTACAGACCGAAATTGGACATAACGGTGGTGACCACGGTGTTATTCAGCAGCTGGCCCTGCTCCTTCATGTGGCGGCCGCAGATATACAGAATGTGATCGCCGGTGACCACCTGGCCCTTTTCGTCCACGCACAGGCAGCGGTCGGCGTCGCCGTCATAGGCAAACCCTACATCCAGCCCGTTTTCCAAAACGAACTTCTGCAGGCCCTCGATATGGGTGGAGCCGGCGTTGGCGTTGATGTTATAGCCGTCGGGTTCTGCGTTGATGACATAGGTTTTTGCCCCCAGAGCATCAAAAACACTCTTTGCGATGTTCCAGGAGGAGCCGTTGGCGCAGTCCAGACCCACCTTGATGCCCTTAAAGGAATAGAGCCCCAACGAAATCAGATAGCCGATATAGCGGTTTCTTCCCGCAACATAGTCGATGGTTCTGCCGATGCGGTCCCGCTGGGCAAGGGGGAGCTCCTCCCACTTGCGGTCAAAGCAGTAAAGCGTGCCATCAATATAGGCCTCAACCAGAGAGATGACGGATTCCTCCATTTTCTCGCCGTTGCCGTTGATGAGCTTAATGCCGTTGTCGTAGTAGGGGTTATGGCTGGCGGAGATCATAATGCCGCAGTCAAAGTTATCGGTGCGGACCACATGGGCGACCGAGGGGGTGGTGGTCACGTGCAGAAGGTATGCGTCTGCGCCGCTGGCAACCAGGCCGCTGACCAGTGCATACTCAAACATATAGCTGGAACGGCGGGTATCCTTGCCGATGACGATTTTGGCCGGCTCATCAGAGCCGCTCCAGCGCTTCATCTGTCCATAATACCAGCCCAGGAACCGACCCACCTTTTGCGCGTGGTCAGCCGTCAGATTGCGGTTGGCCTCTCCACGGAAGCCGTCTGTACCAAAATATTTACCCATTATCGCTGCTCCTTTTTTACTACAATACCGCCGGTTTTCCAGATGCTCTCTTCGGCCACAACGCCGCGGACACAGCTGGTGGGGTAGATGTTGCTGTTTCGGCCAATGACGGTGCCGGGGTTCAGGACGCTGTTGCACCCAACTTCCACGAAGTCACCCAGCATGGCACCGAATTTTTTCAGTCCAGTCTCGATGCATTCAGATCCGTCCTTCACCACCACCAGAGTCTTATCAGACTTCACGTTGGAGGTGACGGAACCGGCACCCATGTGGGACTTATAACCCAGAATGCTGTCGCCCACATAATTAAAGTGGGGCACCTGGACGCAGTCGAACAGGATCACATTTTTCAGCTCCACGCTGTTTCCGACTACGCAGTTCGCTCCAACCAGAGCACTGCCCCGAATAAAGGCGCAGTGGCGCACCTCGGTGTTGGCGCCGATGATACAGGGCGCACCGAGAAATGCGGTCGGGGCCACCGTGGCGGTCTTGTGCACCCAGACCTGAGGGGACACTTCGGTGTAGTCCTGGTCTAACTTGGCACCCAGAGACACGATCAGATCCTTGATCCCCTTCAGTGCCTGCCAGGGATATTCGTACTGGGCAAGATAGGTCCCTGCCGCAGAATGTGTAAAATCAAAAAGCTGTG
>JAHHSC010000124.1 GCA_020025455.1 Lawsonibacter sp.
CGGCGGGATGGCCTTTTTGTATGGCGAAGGCAAGGGCAATGGGGAGAGACAAAAGGGGAGCGCGGCCCGGGGCGTAATAAAGCCCGGCTGCGGGCGCGGTGGAGGAATTTTGGCAGATGGAAGGCCCGCCCCATGGCGCGTGACACGCGGCCTGAGCACAAGGAAATCGGCTCTTGGATGATATCCCGCTGGCCTTGCTGGAAAAACGATCCTGAAATTCAAAATATTGGAAGAAACAATATGTCCAAAATGTGAATAAATCTTGACAGGGGGACAGCTTGCCTTTACAATATGTACAGGACAAAAATGAAAAACCTGGGGGATGTTTTTCAATTGTCGCAGGCGGCGGCGGTCAAAAGACGGCTTATGCTTGCGGCTGATTTTATGTACAAGACCTGTAAGGGTGTATGACCCCGGATACAGGCGCTGGGGCGGTCCGCCTCAGCTATAAACTTGATTTTGGAGGTGCAAAAACCAAATGCTACCCTATATCATTGGTGCGGTCGTTGCGGTTCTGGCATTTTTCCTGGGCGGTCTGTGGGGCTATAACCGGCGCAAGCAGACTGCGGAACAGCAGATCGGCTCTGCTGAGGAAGAGGCAACCCGCATTGTGAACGAGGCCTATAAGAACGCAGGCAACGCCAAGCGCGAGGCTCTGGTCGAGGCCAAGGAGGAGATCCTGAAGGCCAAGAACGAGCACGAGCGCGAGGTGAAGGAGCGCCGGGCCGACCTGCAGCGTCAGGAACACCGCCTGCAGCAGAAGGAAGAGACCCTGGAGCGAAAGAACGACAACGTTGAAAAGAAGGAAGAGCAGCTGGCCGCCAAGCTGAACAAGCTGGAGGCCACCCAGGCCGATGTCGAGAAGCTGAAGGAAGCGCAGATGGAGGCGCTGGAGCGTATTTCCGGCTATACCGCAGAGGAAGCCAAGAACTTCCTGCTCAAGCAGCTGGAGGAGGACGTTACCCACGAGTCTGCCATGAAGATCAAGGAGATCGAGGCCCGCTTCAAGGACGAGGCCGACACCAAGGCGCGGGAGATCCTTTCTCTGGCCATCCAGCGCTGCGCCGCGGACCACGTCTCCGAGGCCACCGTCTCCGTTGTGCCCCTGCCCAACGATGAGATGAAGGGCCGGATCATCGGCCGCGAGGGCCGCAATATCCGCACGCTGGAGACCCTGACCGGTGTGGATCTGATTATCGACGATACGCCGGAGGCCATTACGGTCTCCTGCTTCGACCCCGTCCGACGTGAGATTGCCCGTCTGGCGCTGGAGAAGCTGATTCTGGACGGCCGTATCCACCCCGCCCGCATTGAGGAGATGGTGGAGAAGGCCAAGCGTGAGGTGGACGCGGTCATCAAGGCTGAGGGTGAGCGCGCCATCTTTGAGACCAATGTCCACGGGCTCCACCCCGAGCTGGTCAAGCTGCTGGGTCGTATGCGCTACCGCACCAGCTACGGCCAGAACGTGCTGAACCACTCCATCGAGGTGTCCCACCTGGCCGGTCTGCTGGCTGCCGAGATCGGGGCCAACGTGGCCGAGGCCAAGCGCGCCGGTCTGCTCCACGATTTGGGCAAGTCCATTGACCACGAGGTCGAGGGCTCCCACGTCACCATCGGCGTGGAGCTGGCCCGGAAGTACCACGAGAGCGAGAACGTGATCCACGCCATCCACGCCCACCACAATGACGTGGAACCCCACACCGTGGTGGCCTGCCTGGTTCAGGCCGCAGATGCCATCTCGGCTGCACGCCCCGGCGCCCGGCGCGAGAATCTGGAAAATTACATCAAGCGTCTGGAGCGTCTGGAGGAGATCTGCTCCTCCTTCCCCGGCGTTGAGAAGTCCTACGCCATCCAGGCCGGACGCGAGGTCCGCATCATGGTCAAGCCCGAGCTCATCAGCGAGGACCAGATGGTTCTGCTGGCCCGTGACATTGCCAAGAAGATCGAGGACGAGCTGGAATACCCCGGCCAGATCAAGGTCAACCTCCTGCGCGAGACCAAGGCGATTGAATACGCCAAGTAATTTTCTTATAATTGAATACAAAAT
>JAHHSC010000125.1 GCA_020025455.1 Lawsonibacter sp.
CCCCGACCTACTGGTTCGTAGCCAGTCACTCTATCCAACTGAGCTACAGCCGCATACCGTAAAGAGAAATTTTAGCAATCTCTCCTGACAGCTTTATTATTATAGCACGCTTATTTTCAAAATGCAAGACTTTTCTTTCATTTTTTTATCTTAAACCGAACGGCCCGCTATGATGGGAAAATAAAACGCTGGGAACTCTCGTTCCCAGCATTTTTCAATCTTCTTTGATCATATGAAGGGCTGTTTCCATCATGTGAAGGGCAGTGTCCCGATAGTCTCCCAGAAAATCAAAGATCCCGTCCTCAGAGAGGACCCCCCGCGGGAGGTCTTGTGGAATCCGTCCCTGCTCGTCATCGCACAGATCCCGGTCGCGCTGGTCGCTGTAGTAGTAGCCGATCAGATCCTTATAGTCCTGACGATGCTCATCCAAAAAGGACAGCAGCGTTTCCAGCTTCTCCAATACATCCTGAAATTGGTTCATGGCTGTTTCCTGCTTTGTGATGTGCTCATACGGTTCCATCGGAACTCACCTCATCTGAAGTAGGCCAGAGGGTCCTTGGGGCGCTCCGTCTTTTCCACGCTGGTGGCGTACAGCACCACACCCTCGTCCTCGTAGACCTTAGATGCCTCCCAGCGGATCTCAGCGGTAACTGTGACCCACTCACCCCGGCGCAGGGAGCGGCAGTGATCATACTTGCAGAGGAACCCGAAGAAGCGGATGTCCTCCTCACAGCAGGTCATGGCGTTTCGGCCGGGAATAAAGGTCCCGTGGGGCAGGCGCATACTGGTCATTGCCTGCGCCTTGAAGGTGATGGTCTTGCCCAGATACCGCTCCTTGTGCTCCTGGATGTCAATATACCAGATGCCGTAGTCCTCGTCACTCAGGTCGATGTGGTCCCCCTCCAGGGAGTAGGGCAGGATGTCCTCTACCTCCAGTTCCTCGCCCCGTTCGTTCTCAAAGACGATCTCACACATCCGATTCACCGCCCGAATGGAGCGCTTCCAGCCAGACAGCGGCATATCGGACGTACAGCGGTTCACCAGCACCATATCGGCCTCGGTCACCATGTCGACGACCATGGACTGCATATTGTTCCGATACATTTCAAATGTGGAGCCGTCCGCCGTGTGGATGAACTGGAACAGGCCCCACTGCCGGGGCAGCTTCAGGCCGCGGATGATATCCATGGGCCACATCCCGTTGTACTCAATGAGAACACGCTCTGGCCGGTATTTCTGATCCACTTCCTTCAGGAAGTTGTGGGTCAGGTCCTCCTGGTTCTCCACAGGGACGATGACGCAATTGAGCTTTTTCAGAATGGCCTCGTCCAGCTCCTCCTCGCCCTCCTCACACTGGAGGAGAACCGTGCGCTCGCCGCTGTTGAAGTAGTCCATACTGAAGGTGTCCCGGATCAGCGTGGTCTTGCCTCCGTCCAGAAACCCGGTGATGACATAGACCGCTACGGTAGAATCTTTCATACTGCTCCTCCTCAGGCCAGCAGGAAGAGCTTCTCCAGCTCCTTCTCCTTCAGTTCAGAGCCGATGACACACAGCCGGCCGGTGTAGTCGGCGCCGCCGTCACGGATCTGGAACTCACCGGGCACCAGGTCAAAGTGGAGCCAGTTCTTGCCGTCCTCCTCCGGCACCATGCCCTTGGCGCGGAGAATGATACCGTAATCCTCGCTCATAGCCAGCGCGGCCAGCGCGTCCTGCAGCTCCTCGCGGCTGTACTTCCGCGGGGTCTCACGGCCCCAGGAGGTAAAGACCTCGTCCGCGTGGTGGTGCTGGTGGTGTGACCCACAGCCGCAGCCCATGCAGGCGGTGCAGTTCTCTTCGCTGCAGTCGTGGTGGTGCTCATGCTCATGGTGGTGGTCATGGTCGTGACAGCCGCAGCCGCAGTCCTCATCATGGTCGTGGTGGTG
>JAHHSC010000126.1 GCA_020025455.1 Lawsonibacter sp.
GGCTCTGCGGGCTTCTCAGGCTGCACGGGCAGGATCGCCTTGATACGTCCCTCCGTCTTGCCGTAGTCCTCCGCGGTGACGACCCCGTTCAGGGCCTTGGTCACATAGTCCATCAGCACCTGATCCATGGGAGTGCCCAGGTTGGTGTTGGCGGTAGCGGCCTTAAAGACATAGTAGGTGTCGCCGCCGTTGGCCAGGAAGTCGTTGGTGGCAATGGAGTAGGTGGCATTGGGGTCAAACGCCTTGCCGCCTACCGTCTGGATGGTCACACGGTTGATGGAGTTGGGCTTGTTGTAAGTAGAGCCGGGGTAGTTGCTGCCGGCATCAAACGCCTTGGTGGTGTCCACCGTAAACTCAATGCCGGAGACCTGGGGGAACCCGCCCAGGGCATCGGGCATGGTGTGCGTGGCGACCTCAAGGGCCTCCAGCAGCTCAGCACCGGTGACCTTGACCACGCTCAGCTCGTTGCCGAAGGGCAGCACCGTGTTGATATCCTTCTTGGTGATGTCACCGGCCTTGATGGGGGCGCGGATGCCGCCGCCGTTGGTCAGAGCCGCATCCACCTCAATGCCGTTCTCCTTGCAGCCCCAGGCCAGAGCGTCCGCAATCAGGTTGCCCATGTTGCTCTCACCGGTACGCACGGAGCTCTTCTCCCCGTTCAGATCAACCTCGGTCTTGGCAAATACAACGCCGTACTCGTCGTCGATCTGCTTCTGGATGGCATCTGCGCGGTCCTGAACTTCCTTGACAGGAGCAAGGTCCAGCCCCTCAGTCGAGACAGTGGAGACATCCGTGACCTTGCCGTCCACGATCGTGACCTTGCCGACGTTCTCCAGCTTGGTTCCGGTGGAGGTGAGGTAGGTGCCGTTGACAGCACCGGTGCCGCCGGTGGCCTCCTTGACCTCCTCCAGCGTGGAGTGGGAGTGGCCGTCAATGAACACATCAATGCCCTTGACCTTCTGCAGGAGGTCGACCGAGCGGTGACCGGTAGACTCAGTGTCAATGCCCATGTGGCTGAGGCAGACCACCAGGTCGCAGCCCTGCGCCTTCAGGTAGTCCACCTGCTTCTGCGCACAGTCGATCATGGCGTTATCCTTCTCGCCCAGGAAGGTTACACCGGCGATCTTAGCGGGATGTGCCTTGGTAGCGGTCTCGGGCGTGTCCAGGCCGAACACACCGATCTTGGTGCCGGCGGGAGAGGTGAAGATGGCGTGCTCGTCAAAGGCCACCTTGCCGTTGTAGAGGACGTTGGCGCCCAGCACGGGGAACTTCGCCTTCGCCTGAAGCTCCTTGGCGTTCTGGTAGCCGAAGTCAAACTCGTGGTTGCCCAGCGTGCAGGCGTCATACCCTGCCATATTCATCAGTTCGATTGCAGCAGCACCCTGGCTGGTGTTGACCGTGGGATCGCCCTGCGCGAAGTCGCCGGCATCCAACAGAAGGACGTAGTCCCCCTCTTGGGTGTACTTCTGCTTCAGTGCAGCCACTTTGCCATAATCCCCGATGGCGCCGTGGACATCGTTGGTATGGAGCAGCACGATCGTCTCAGGGTCAGACGAAGTCAGTCCGGGCGTTTCTTCCGCGGCAGAAACCGTAACACCCATGGACAATGCCATGGCCGCCGCCAGCATCAGAGACAGGAACTTGTTCTTTTTCATGAGGCGTTCTCCTTTCATAAGAGAAAAGTGTTTGCGCATCCGCCAGGGAAAAGCTTAGCCCCGGCAGAGGCTCTTACGACAATTATATCACACATGAAATATATTTCCAGTCTTTCGGGGCCAAACGTGC
>JAHHSC010000127.1 GCA_020025455.1 Lawsonibacter sp.
AAGAAGATGATCAAGTCCTACGAGGAAAACATGCAGTAAATCCGGCCGTTCAAGCCTGATTGATCGAAACAGCCTCTTCCACTGAGCTGACACGATCCGGGCCGCAGTCATCAGGAATATGCTGGCACTGGAGACCCTCCATTTGTCCAGCCGCGTTCCTCCGGGCTGCGGCCCATCTGTTTACCTTGGTTTTAGCACTCTACTAGTTAGAGTGCTAATTGTTTACAATTTGTTCATGAAATCCCGGCTCAGTGCGGTATACTAAAGCCAAACGAAAAGGAAGCGGGGCCGAGGGTTCCGCATAAAGGAGTGAGTTTTCCTTATGAACATGAATCAGTTCACCCAGAAGTCTCTGGGGGCCATCCAGCGCGCCAAAGACATCGCTACCGAGTATGGCAACCAGCAGATCGAGCAGCCGCACCTGCTGCTGGCTCTGGTCAGCGACAATGAGGGGTTCATCCCCCAGCTGCTCACCGCTATGGGGCTGACTCTGCCCAGCTTTGAGGCTGCCGTGAAGGCGGAGGTCAGCAAGCTGCCCAAGGTGTCGGGCGGCGGCCGGGAGGCCGACAAGATCTATGTGGCTCAAGATGTTGACAAGGCCATGCAGGGGGCCGAACAGGCCGCTAAGGCCATGCGGGATGAGTACATCTCGGTGGAGCACCTGCTGCTTGGTCTGATCGACAACGCCAACAGCGCCCTCAGTGAACTGTTCCGCACCTATCGTGTGACCCGTGAGCGTGTGATGCAGGCCTTGGCCTCTGTCCGCGGCAATCAGCGGGTCACAACGGATAACCCGGAGGAGACCTACGATGCGCTGAAAAAGTACGGTACCGATCTGGTGGAGCGGGCAAGGCAGAACAAGCTGGACCCCGTCATCGGCCGTGACGATGAGATCCGCAACGTCATTCGTATTCTCTCCCGGAAATCGAAAAATAACCCCGTCCTCATCGGCGAGCCAGGCGTGGGCAAAACCGCCATCGCCGAGGGGCTGGCACAGCGGATCGTCAAGGGCGATGTACCCGCCTCTCTGAAGGAGAAAACCATCTTTTCCCTGGATATGGGCAGTCTGGTGGCGGGCGCCAAGTACCGGGGCGAATTTGAGGAACGTCTGAAAGCCGTTCTCAACGAGGTCCGCAAGTCCGAAGGAAAGATCATCCTGTTCATTGATGAGCTGCACACCATCGTGGGTGCCGGTAAGACGGAAGGCTCCATGGACGCAGGCAACCTGCTCAAGCCCATGCTGGCCCGCGGTGAGCTCCACTGTATCGGTGCGACCACGCTGAATGAGTACCGCCAGTATATTGAGAAGGATGCCGCGCTGGAGCGCCGGTTCCAGCCCGTCATGGTCAGCGAGCCCTCTGTGGAGGACGCCATCGCCATCCTCCGCGGCCTGAAAGAGCGCTATGAGGTGTTTCACGGCGTAAAGATTACGGACGGCGCCATCATCGCCGCTGCCACCCTCTCCAACCGCTATATCACCGACCGCTTCCTCCCCGACAAGGCCATCGACCTGGTGGATGAGGCCTGTGCCATGATCCGCACGGAGATGGACTCCATGCCCACCGAGCTGGACGTGATCCGCCGCAAGATCATTCAGCTTGAAATTGAGGAGGCCGCCTTGAAGAAGGAGACCGACTCCCTGTCCCAGGAGCACCTGCGCGAGATTCAGAAGGAACTGTCCGACTTGCGTGAGGAGTTCAAGGCCAAAAAAACCCAGTGGGACAACGAGAAAGGTGCCATCGGCAAGGTGCAGAAGCTCCGCGAGGAT
>JAHHSC010000128.1 GCA_020025455.1 Lawsonibacter sp.
AAAGGTGAGGTCCGCTGGGAGGACTGAGCCGCAAGAAAACGGCCGTGCCGCTGCATCTGCAGCGGCCCGGCCGTTTTTTATCTATATCAAGCTAGGGTCTTTTCCAGAATCTCCAGGCCCTTGTCCATCTCCTCTTTGGTAATGACCAGCGGCGGCAGCAGCCGCAGGCCCTGACCGGCGGTGAGCACCAACAGACCATGCTCGGTGAGCTTGGCAGCCAGTTCCTTGTTGTTGAACCCAGCCTTCACCTCAACGCCGATCATCATGCCCAGTCCGCGGGTCTTGCCCAGACAGGGCAGATCCATGGCCTCGATCCGCTCCCGCAGATACTGGCCCTTCTCTCTGACCTGGGAAAGAAGCTCATCGTCCAGCCGCTCCAGCACATAGTTGGCGGCCGCAGCGGCCACAGGGTTTCCACCGAACGTGGTGCCGTGGGTGCCGGGTGTGAACACGTCCCTGCACTTCTCCCCGGCCATCACACCGCCGAAGGGGAGGCCACCGGCCACGCCCTTGGCAAAGGAGACCGCGTCCGGGGTGATCCCGTACTGCTGGAACGCAAACAGGGAGCCGGTACGGCCCGCGCCGGTCTGGACCTCGTCCACAAGCAGCAGCCAGTCCCGCTTGGCGCACAGGTCAGCCAGTCTGGTCACAAAGTCCTGCTCCAGAGGGAGTACGCCTCCCTCGCCCTGAACCAGCTCCACCATGACGGCACACACATCGTGGCCCGCCACCTCCTCCACGCTGTCCATGTCGTTGGCGTTGGCGTAGCGGAAGCCCTCGGTAAAGGGGAAGAAGTAGTTGTGGAACACCTCCTGACCGGTGGCAGCCAGCGTGGTGATGGTGCGGCCATGGAAGGATTTATTGAGGGTGATGATCGTCCCTCTCCCCTTGCCGTACTTGTCAAAGGAGTACTTGCGGGCCAGCTTGATCATGGCCTCGTTGCTCTCTGCGCCGGAATTGGCGAACATCACGTTGGCCATTCCGGTACGGGTACACAGCTTCTGGGCCGTCAGGGCGTAGGGGGCTGCGTAGTAGAGATTGGAGATGTGGGCCAGCTTCCCGGCCTGGTCGGTGACCGCCTGGACCCAGCCCTCGTCCGCATAGCCCAGGGAGCACACGCCGATGCCGGAGGTGAAGTCGATATACGCTCTGCCCTCCGTATCCCAGACGGTGGCATTCTTGCCGTGGTCAGCCGCCACGGGGAAGCGGCTATACGTGTGCATCACATATTGTTCGTCCAGGGCCTTGATTTCTTCAAAGGTCATAGTAGATCCTCCTTATGCCGCTCAGGTGCGGTAGTCGCCGTTGATCTTCACATAGTCATAGGTCAAATCACAGCCCCAGCACTCAGCGGAGCCGTCGCCCTCGTGGAGGGTGATGTCGATGATGACCTCCCTTTGGCTCAGAACCTTCTTGGCCAGATCCTCGTCAAATGTCAGGGCCTCGCCCCCGGCACAGACGGGAACCGCACCCGCCTCCGAGCGGAAGGTCACATCCACCCCGGAGGGATCAAAGGAGGCACCAGAGTAGCCCATGGCGCACAGCACGCGGCCCCAGTTGGCATCCGCGCCGAACATGGCGGCTTTCACCAGCGCAGAGCCCACCGTGGCCTTAGAGAGAGTCTCGGCGGTCTGCTCGTCGGCCGCGCCGCTGACGATGCACGTCACCAGCTTGCTGGCCCCTTCGCCGTCCCCGGCAATGGAGCGGGCCAGATTGCGGCACAA
>JAHHSC010000129.1 GCA_020025455.1 Lawsonibacter sp.
TGGACCATCTGGCTCTGGGTCCAGGCGGGGTTCTGGGGCATATAGAAGCTCCGTCCCGTGTGGATTGGGAAGGCCATAATGGGCGGCCTGCGCTCCGAGACGTCCCGGACGTACTTCTCCGACAGCTCCGTGCGCTGCACGATCTCGGAGATGATCTCCTGGTCGTAGTAGGCGTAGCCAAGCTTGTCGGAAAGCCGTCTGCCAAGCTCACGTCCGCCGCTGCCAAACTCACGGCTGATTGTAATGATACGGTTCATCGTGGTTCCCCCCTCAGGTCCGTACTCGGACCTCTTTTCTGCTCCGCAGAAGGTAGTACCCTCCGCAGACAATTAACATAAACAGGGCCGCAAAGGCCATGGACATCCCGATATTCAGCAGGGTGGGTTCCGGCCTTCTGCTGGCATATACCGCATATGGGATGCGGACCAGAAGGACCGCCAGCAGTCCCTGGGCCATAACAAAGCCAGTCTTTCCCACCCCATTAAAGTAGCCCGTGAAGCAGTAGGTAACGGACAGCAGGAAACACTCGATGGCGGTGGCCTTCAAAAATTCCGCTGCCGCGGCCACCACCTCCGGGTCGTCCAGGAAGATTCGGGCCATGCTGTCCCCGTGGAAAAAACACACATAGGCCATCACGCCGCCGATGCAGGCCGCCGTTGCCATGCCGTTCCACATGGCGGCCTTGGCCCGGCCCAGCTGCTGGGCACCCACGTTCTGCGCCACAAAGGCGGAGATGGCGGACATATATGCCGTTGGGATGAGCAGGATAAACATGACCAGCTTCTCCGCAATCCCCACACCGGACGAGGCCACCTCGCCCAGCTCGTTCACCAGGCCGATGATGATGAGGTACGACAGCTCATTGCACATATTCTGAAGCGCGATGGGCGCACCCAGCTTCACAATCTGCACCGATAACGGTCCCTGAACCTTCAAATCCCCCCGCCCTATGGCAAAGGGCAGCCTCTTCCGAATGATGCACAGGGAAAAGACAACGCTCACCGCCTGGGCCGCTACCGTGGCAATGGCGGCGCCTTCCGCCCCCATATCCCACAGGGCAATGAGCACATAGTCCCCCGCGATGTTGACCCCACAGGCCGCCAGAACAAAGAGCAGCGGGGTCTTGGAGTCACCCAGACCGCAGAATATACCGTTCAGCACGTTGAAGGCCACAATGAACAAAACCCCCGCGCCGCAGGTGCGGATATAGTGGACAGTCTTGCCGCAGGCAGCCGCCGGGGCGTTGAGGGCGGTGGCCAGCTGGGGTGCCAGCGTCAGCAGCACCACGAGGAATACCAGCGACAATCCGGAAAAAATCCATACGCTTGAGCCAATGATGGCCGCTCCCTGCCGCTCATTTTTCTCGCCCATGGCCTGCCCCAGCAGCACCGTGATGCCCATGGCCAGTCCTGTGACGATGCCGGTGGCGATCATCATGGTCTGGCTCCCGGTGGCCACGGCGGAAATGTCCGCATTGGTGCTGAAGCGGCTCACCATCCACAGGTCCACCGCACCGTAGAGGGCCTGCAGCAGCAGCGAAAGCAACACAGGCAGCGCAAACGCAATCAGTGCAGGCAGGATCGGCCCTTCCAATATGTTATTTTTCATGCGTCCCATATCAATTTCGCCTGATTTCTCCCTG
>JAHHSC010000013.1 GCA_020025455.1 Lawsonibacter sp.
GTCTCGGTCAGGGTGCCGATCTGGTTGACCTTGATCAGAATGGCGTTGGCGACCTTCTTCTCGATACCGGTGGACAGACGCTCGACATTGGTAACGAACAGGTCGTCGCCAACCAGCTGCACGCGGTCGCCGATGGCCTTGGTCAGCATAGCCCAGCCCTCCCAGTCGGTCTCGGCCATGCCGTCCTCCAGGGAGATGATGGGGTAGTTGTCGGCAAACTTCTTCCACATATTGACCAGCTGCTGCTGGGTCAGCTTCTTGCCGGACTTGGGCTGGATATAGCACTTCTCGTCCTCGTTCCACCACTCGGAGGAGGCGGCATCAATGGCGATCATGAAGTCCTCACCGGGCTTGTAGCCGGCCTTCTCGATGGCGGCCACGATGACCTTCAGGGCGTCCTCATCCTTCTTCAGGTTGGGGGCATAGCCGCCCTCGTCGCCAACACCGGCGGCGGGAGTGCCGTTCTCCTTCAGCACGCTCTTCAGGGTGTGGAACACCTCAGCGCAGCGGCGCAGAGCCTCGCGGAAGCTGGGAGCGGAGACAGGCATAATCATGAACTCCTGGATCTCCACGTTGTTGGTGGCGTGCGCGCCGCCGTTCAGGATGTTCATCATGGGAACGGGCAGCTGCTTGGCATTGACGCCGCCAATATAGTTGTAGAGAGACATACCCACAGACTCGGCAGCGGCCTTGGCGCAGGCCAGGGAAGCACCCAGGATGGCGTTGGCGCCCAGGCGGGTCTTGTTGGGGGTGCCGTCCAGCTCGATCAGCATCTTGTCGATGGCGGTCTGGTCCAGCACGTTCATGCCGATCATGGCCTCCGCGATCTCGGTATTCACATTCTTGACCGCAGTCTCGACGCCCTTGCCCATGTAGCGATCCTTGTCGCCGTCACGCAGCTCGCAGGCCTCGTAAATACCGGTAGAAGCACCGGAAGGAACCGCAGCACGGCCCATGGTGCCGTCCTCCAGATAAACCTCCACCTCAACGGTGGGATTGCCACGGCTGTCCAGGATCTCACGGCCCAGGACATCCACAATTTCGATCATCTGCTTCATTGGGATCAAGCTCCTTTCAAATGTAGCGCGGGGACTTCCCGCTTTAGAGGGTAATGTTAGGATGCCCAGAGTGCCCGGCGGGCACTCCTGCATAGCGCAAATTATTAGGTATCAATCAGGGTCTGTCCGTCCATCTCGGCGGGCTTCTCCAGCCCCATCAGGTCCAGCATGGTGGGGGCAATATCGGCCAGTCGGCCATCGTGCAGCTTCACGCTGGCGCCCACGATATACAGGGGGACCAGATTGGTGGTATGAGCGGTGAAGGGGGAGCCATCTGCCTCCATCATTCTCTCAGCGTTTCCATGGTCAGCCGTGATGAGGGAAATACCGCCCATCTTGGAGGTGGCCTCCACCACCTTGGCCACACACTCATCCACGGTGGCAACGGCCTTGCAGGCGGCCTCGTAGACACCGGTGTGACCGACCATGTCGCAGTTGGCAAAGTTCAGGATGATAACATCATAATTGCCGCTCAGAATGCGCTTGACTGCCTCCTCGGTGACTGCGTAGGCACTCATCTCGGGCTGCAGATCGTAGGTAGCTACCTTGGGAGAGGGGATCAGGCAGCGGTCCTCACCGGGGAATACCTGCTCCACGCCGCCGTTGAAGAAGAAGGTCACATGGGCGTACTTCTCCGTCTCGGCAATACGCAGCTGGGTCAGACCCAGCTTGGAGATATACTCACCGAAGATGTTCTGCAGCTTCTGGCGCGGATAGGCCACCGCCACGTTTGGCATAGTGGCATCGTACTCAGTGGTGCACACAAAGAACACAGGCACAAAGCCGGTCTTGCGCTCCACGTCGGTCATGTCCTCATCCACGATGCAGCGGGTGATCTCACGGGCGCGGTCAGGGCGGAAGTTGAAGAAAATAACCGAGTCATTATCCCGGATCTGAGCGTCCTTGGCGCAGCAGACGGGCACCACAAACTCATCGGTAACGCCTTCGTCATAGGACTTCTGAACGGCATCGGCCGCATCGGCCACGTAGGGTGCCTCGCCGCAGACGATGGCATCATAGGCCTTCTGCACACGGTCCCAGCGCTTATCGCGGTCCATGGCATAGTAGCGGCCCATGACCGTGGCGATCTCGCCCACGCCCAGCTGCTGCATCTTGGCCTGCAGCTGCTCGACAAAGTGCTTGCCGGAGGAGGGGGGCACATCGCGGCCGTCCAGGAAGCAGTGGACGTAGACCTTCTCAATGCCCTGCTCCTTGGCCATCTTCAGCAGAGCATACAGGTGGCTGATGTGGCTGTGCACACCGCCGTCGGAGAGCAGCCCCATCAGGTGCAGGGCGCTGCCCCACTCGCGGCAGTTGGACATAGCCTCCAGGTAGGCGGGATTCTTGAAGAACTCGCCGGTCTCGATGTCCCGGCTGATATGGGGCAGATCCTGGAACACCACGCGGCCCGCGCCGATGTTGGTGTGGCCCACCTCGCTGTTGCCCATCTGGCCATCGGGCAGACCCACATCCAGACCGGAAGCGGACAGACGGCAGCCGGGGCAGGTAGCGAAAATCTTATCGAGGTTCGGGGTGGGGGTGTTGATCACCGCATTGCCAGCAGACTGGGGTTCCAGACCGAAGCCATCCATGATAATTAATGTAGTAGGTGTTTTCATAAAAAAACCTTTCCAGTCACCTCAGATCCGGACGCGAATTTACGGTTCCGGGTTGAGGAATGTAGTTACTCTTGGTTTGCAGCGTTGATGATCTGAACGAAGTCAGCGGGCTTCAACGCAGCGCCGCCGATCAGACCGCCGTCCACGTCGGGCTGAGCCAGCAGCTCAGCGGCGTTCTTGGCATTCATGGAGCCGCCGTACTGAATGGTGACGGAGCGGGCAACATGGGCGCCGTACAGCTTGCGGATCACGGAACGGATCTCCTGGCAGACCTCACCGGCCTGCTCGGCAGTGGCAGTCTTGCCGGTGCCAATGGCCCACAGGGGCTCGTAAGCGATGACAACGTGGCGGGCCTTGTCCGCGGGCACGTTGGCCAGCGCGCACTTGACCTGGTAAGCGATCAGGTCCATGGTGACACCCAGCTCACGCTGCTCCAGGCTCTCGCCCACGCAGACAATGGGAATCAGGCCGGCATTGATGGCGGCGTGGACCTTCTTGTTCACGGTGAAGTCGGTCTCGTTATAATAGGTGCGGCGCTCGGAGTGGCCGATAATGACGTACTTGGCACCGGCCTCCTTAATCATCTCCGCGGTGATCTCACCGGTGAACGCACCATGATCCTCGTAGTGGCAGTTCTCAGCGCCGATGGCGATGTGGCAGTCCTTAAAAAGACGCACCGCGGACTGGATGTTGGTGGCGGGCACGCACAACACCACATTGCACCACTTCCCCTTGGGCATGATGGGCTTGATCTCCTCGGCGAAGGCCTTGGTCTGGGACAGGGTGTTGTTCATCTTCCAGTTGCCGGCGATGATAGTCTTCCGATAGCGACGATTCATTTTTGATTCTCTCCCTAATCTAAAAATCTTATCTAGCAGCTCCGCCCCCGGACGGACGGCAGAGCTCTTTATTCACGTTTCTATACAGCCTTACTTGTCCAGCAGGCAGGCCACACCGGGAAGTTCCTTGCCCTCCATGAACTCCAGAGAAGCACCGCCGCCGGTGGAGATGTGAGTCATCTTATCGGCATAGCCCAGCTGCTGCACAGCGGCAGCGGAGTCACCGCCGCCAATGATGGTGATGGCATTGGTCTTGCTCAGGGCCTCCGCAACCGCCTCGGTGCCCTTGGCAAAGGCAGGGAACTCAAAAACGCCCATGGGGCCATTCCAAATTACGGTGCCGGCGTCAGCCACAGCCTCGCAGTACTGCTTCACAGTCTCCGGGCCGATGTCCATACCCGTCCAGCCGTCAGGGATGCAATCGGTATCGACCACCATCTGCTTGGCGTCGGGGCTGAACGCATCGCCGCAGACGGTGTCCACGGGCAGCAGCAGCTTCACGCCCTTGTCGGCCGCCTTCTTGACCATCTCGTTTGCGTAGTCCATCCAGTCCTCTTCCAGCAGGGAGTTGCCGATCTTGCCGCCGCGTGCCGCGCAGAAGGTATAGGACATACCGCCGCCGATGATGATGGTATCTGCAATCTCCAGCAGGTTGTTGATCACACCGATCTTGGAGGAGACCTTGGAGCCGCCCAGGATCGCGACCAGGGGGCGCTTGGGGTTGGCCAGGGCACCACCGATGATCTGCAGCTCCTTCTCAATCAGGAAGCCGCTGACCGCAGGCAGGTACTCAGCCACACCGGCCGTGGAGGCGTGTGCACGGTGCACCGCACCAAAAGCGTCGGACACATAGACCTCAGCCATGTCAGCCATCGCCTTGGCAAGCGCGGGATCGTTCTTCGTCTCACCGGGCTCGAACCGGGTGTTCTCCAGCAGCATGATCTGGCCGGGCTGCAGCGCAGCGGCCTTGGCCTGCGCATCCGGACCCACCACATCGTCGGCCATGATGACGTCCTTGCCGAGCAGCTCGCTCAGGCGGGCAGCCACGGGCTTCAGGCTCAGCTCAGGCTTCACCTCACCCTTGGGCTTGCCCATGTGGGAGCAGGCTACAACAGCGGCCCCCTGCTCCAGCAGATACTGGATGGTGGGCAGAGCAGCACGGATACGCTTGTCGTCCGTGATGACACCGCTGGCGTCCTTAGCCATGGGGACATTAAAGTCGCAGCGCAGCAGGACCTTCTTCCCGGCTACATCGACATCTTTGACTGTCTTTTTATTGTAATTCATACTATAGCTCCTCTCTTCTCTCCGTTCTATTCGATCCGTTCATAGGAAAAGGGAATTTACAGGGGATGTTCAGCGCGCTCCCATCTGGCCCACACCGGACAATTCCGGAAAGCCCTGCTGCCGCAGTGCCTCATAGGTCAGGATCGCCACTGAGTTTGACAGGTTCAGACTGCGTGCGTCCGGCCGCATTGGGATTCGGATACAGCGGTCATAGTACTTGATACGCAGATGCTCAGGCAGACCTGCCGTCTCCTTGCCGAACATAAGCCAGCATCCATCCCGGAAGGTGGCCTGGGTGTAGTCTCTGGGGGCCTTTGTCGTGGCCAGCCACAGATCCGGCTGAGGATTTACCTGAAAAAAGTGGTCCAGATTCTCATAGACGTGGAGATCAACCATGGACCAGTAGTCCAGTCCCGCCCGCTTGACCGCACGGTCGCTGATATCAAAGCCAAGAGGCTTGACCAGATGCAGGCGGGCACGGGTAGCCGCGCAAGTTCGGGCAATATTGCCCGTATTCTGCGGGATCTCCGGTTCAACTAATACAATGTTCAGCACAATGATCCCTCCATACTGCGTAGCCGTCGCGGGTATCATTGTATTCCAAATAAGCAAGAATTTCAACTGTATTTTGGTCGAAATCTTACAAAATAATTGAAAAATGCCTGCAATTACTTTCGAAGCACCCATTCTTTGGTGTTTTTTTAAAAGTGTCAGCCTTCTGTTCTACATTTTTCAGCATTGTGCCGAAGTCTGTGTTCGGTCCGGTTTGGATTTTTCCCGCGGTTGGCCCATAAAGTCGAAAAAAGTGCCGCATTTTCCCTCGGTTGTGCTATAATGGGGCCATCAGACGGGTCCAGCAATACAGGCCGTGACCTGAAGAACGATGTTATTTTAATGTAGAGTTGGAGGTTTTTCCATGTCTCATACAGTTGAGATTCTGTCCGTAGGCACCGAGCTTCTGCTGGGCAACATCGCCAACACGGATGCCCAGATGCTCTCGCAGGGGTTGAGTGAACTGGGGCTGAATGTTTTTTACCACACCGTAGTGGGCGATAACCCCGCCCGTGTTACCGAGGCGGTGAACATCGCAAAAAAGCGGGCCGATATCATCATCACCACCGGTGGTCTTGGTCCTACCTGCGACGACCTGACCAAGAACGTGCTGGCGAAGGCATTTGGCAAAAAGCTGGTGTTCGATCAGGAGTCCGCCGATCGCTGCAAGGCATTCTTTGACCGCATCGGCCGCACCATGACCGATAACAACCTACAGCAGGCCATGCTGCCCGAGGGCTGCACCATTCTGACCAATGACTGGGGGACTGCCCCAGGCTGCGCCTTCTACGCTGACGGGGTCCACGTCATCATGCTGCCCGGCCCGCCCAGCGAGTGCCGCCCCATGTTCTACCACCGGGCCGTTCCCTATTTGCAGCAGCTGTCCGAGGGTGTGATCTTCTCCCACACGCTGAAGCTCTTTGGCATCGGCGAGTCCACCATGGAGGCCCAGCTCCGCGCGCAGATGAACGCCATGACCAACCCCACCCTGGCCCCCTACGCCAAGGAGGGCGAATGTGAGCTGCGTGTCACGGCCAAGGCTGCCACCGTTGAGGAGGCCCAGGTCCTGCTGAAGCCGACTGTGGACCAGCTTTTCCAGCTTTTCGGTGACAAGATTTACGGCATGGACGTCTCCTCTCAGGAGGAAGTGGTGGAGCAGCTTCTCCGTGAGAAGGGGCTTACCATCGGCTGTGCTGAGAGCTGCACGGGGGGGCTGATCGCCAAGCGGCTCACGGACGTGCCAGGCGCCTCTCAGGTCTTTCAGGGCGGCATCGTCTCCTACACCAACGAGGTGAAGCACAAGGTACTGGGCGTGCCCCAGGAGCTGCTGGATCAGTACGGTGCTGTGTCCGCCCCTGTGGCCCGGGCCATGGCAGAGGGCGCTCGAAAGGCCCTGGGCTGCGACATTGCTCTGGCTTCCACCGGCGTGGCAGGCCCAGACCCCGATGACCGCGGCAACGAGGTTGGAACCATGTTCGTGGCCCTCGCGACTCCCGACGGCACCTACGTCCGTGCCCTCCATCTTGGCAACCGGCCTGTCCGAGCCCGGCTGCGCACCCAGACCGCTCACCACGCCTTTGATTTGGCCCGCCGCTGGCTTACAGGTCTGCCATGTGACGATCAGCCCTGATCTTTTTGAGAAAATGAAATCGCCTGGCACGTGCATCCGTGTCAGGCGATTTTTCTTTACACAAGTTGGAAGAGCTAAATTTTAATCCTTCTTTTCCGAAGCCTGCTGCTGGTATTCCTCGGCCAGAATCTCCAGGGCCATATCCCGCTCCTCCAGCATGGCCGTGATTGCGTCCAGGTCCTTGCCCACGCGGTTCAGCTGGTCGGCAGCGTGGGACACAGTGGACTCCACCTGGGCACGGAGCGTGTCGTACTCCCGCTCCACCTGGGCCATCCACTCCTGGGTCTTGGCGCGCAGCTGAGCGGCCTGCTCGCGGGCTTCCTCTTTTACCAGCTCAGCGCGGTGGTGCGCCTCCAGCTCCATGCCGGCGGTCCGCTCCTTGACGGCATCGTAGGCCTCAGCCCCGGGCTGCAACGCGGCCACTCTGCGGCGCAGCTCCTCCGCCTCGCGGCGGGCGGATTCCAGCTCGTGGTCGGTACTGGTACCGTGGGCGCGGCTATCGGTCAGTTTCTGCTCGGTGTCGGCCAGCTGCTGACGCAGCGCGGTCAGCTCGGCGTCCTGGTCGGCACACCGCTTGTGCAGCTCGGCCAGCTCCTGCTCACGCTGGTTCTTCTCCTCTGCGGCCTGATCCAACTGCTGCTGGAGCTTCTGCTGCCGCTCGGCGGCCTCACGGGTCACGGTCTCCAAATAAGTCAAAACATCCTGTCGGTTGAACCCGCCGACTGCGGCGGTACGAAAGGGATGATCCATGAAACAAACACCTCTCTGCCCCTTCCGGGGTCATAATCTCTCATAATCCTGGACATTTTATCACAGTTTCCGCATAATTACAATCTATATCCCGAATTTTCTATAAAACATCCGGTTTTATAAGGGTAAGTTGGTACCAATTCGTTGACTGATTTCCCCTGAAATGCTATACTGAATTCGTTTCATGTTAATCATGTGAGGTGTTTTTAAATGTGGCTTTCTGACCACTGGAAGGATTATGAATTGATCGACTGCGGCCGCGGAGAAAAGCTGGAGCGCTGGGGAAACCAGCTTCTTGTCCGGCCCGACCCCCAGGCCATCTGGAATACCCCCCGTACCAACCGGGGCTGGAACGTGAACGCTGGCCGCTACGCCCGCTCCTCCACCGGCGGCGGACAGTGGCAGAACAAGTCCATGCCCGAGCGCTGGACCATTTCGTATGGCAGCCTGACCTTCAACATCAAGCCTATGAACTTCAAGCACACCGGCCTTTTCCCGGAGCAGGCCGCCAACTGGGATTTCGCCCAGGAGCAGATCCGCAACGCGGGCCGGCCCATCCGTGTGTTGAACCTGTTTGCCTACACCGGCGGTGCCACCGTCGCCTGTGCCGCTGCCGGAGCAAGCGTCTGCCATGTGGACGCCGCCCGCGGCATGGTGTCCTGGGCCCGCGAGAACGCTAAGAGCTCCCATCTGGAGGACGCCCCCATCCGCTGGATCGTGGACGACTGCGGCAAGTTCGTAGAGCGCGAGATCCGCCGGGGACGTAAGTATGATGCCATCATCATGGACCCCCCCTCCTATGGCCGCGGCCCCACCGGCGAGGTGTGGAAGCTGGAGGAAAACCTCTACCCCTTCGTCGAGCTGGTGTCCGGTGTGCTGTCGGATAACCCGCTCTTCATCATTCTGAACTCCTACACCACCGGTCTGGCCCCCAGTGTGGTGACCTACATTTTGGAGAGCATCATCTCCAAGAAGTACGGCGGCCACACCGAGTCCGGCGAGCTTGGTCTGCCCGTCACCGAGACCGGTCTGGTGCTCCCCTGCGGTGCCACCGGCCGCTGGACTGCCCGCTGACCCTTCTTTTGAGGCGGCGAGGGACTGAAACGAGGTAACGTTACTATGAGTCAACCCATCATCAAGGCCCAGGATCTGCACTTCACCTATCCCTGTGTGGAAGGGGTCTCCACCGCTGTGCTCAACGGGGTAGATCTCGACATTCAGGAGGGCTCCTTTGTGGCCATTCTGGGCCACAACGGCTGCGGTAAATCCACCCTGGCCAAGCACATGAATGCCGTGCTCCTGCCCACCGGCGGCACCGTCTATGTGGACAACATCGACACCGCCGATGAAGCGCAGCTTCTGAACATCCGCCGCACCGTCGGCATGGTATTCCAGAACCCCGACAACCAGATCGTCGCCAACGTGGTGGAGGAGGATGTGGCTTTTGCCCCTGAAAACCTGGGGGTCCCCCCCGAGGAAATCCGCCGCCGTGTGGACGATGCGCTGAAAGCCGTTGGTATGTACGAGTTCCGGGAGCACGCCCCTCATCTTCTGTCCGGCGGACAGAAACAGCGTGTGGCCATCGCGGGCGTAATTGCCATGGCTCCCCGGTGCATCGTGCTGGACGAGCCCACCGCCATGCTGGACCCCATCGGCCGCGCCGATGTGCTGCGCACCATCAAGGCCCTGAATCGGGAGCGCGGTGTCACCGTGGTTCTTATCACGCACCACATGGATGAAGCGGCCCAGGCCGACCGGCTGGTGGTCATGTCCAAGGGAAAGGTAGTGGCCGATGGAGAACCGCGCCAGGTTTTCTCCCACGTGGAGGAGCTCAAAGCCATCGGTCTCACGGTTCCCCAGACTACCGAGCTGCTGTGGCAGCTGCGGCAGGAAGGGCTGGACGTACCCCTGGACGCACTCAGCGACGAGGAGTGCGCTCAGGCCCTCTGCAATCTGCTGCGTGCAGACTGATCTCTTTGCTTTTCGGGTATGACCCTTTCGGCATACACCAGTTCATATAAGGACGGTATCCAATGGACACGATCATCGAAACAAAAAAACTCTGCCACACCTACTCCGCCGGCACGCCCTTTGAGCGCAAGGCGCTTGTGGATGTGGACTTTTCCGCCTACCGGGGAGAATATCTGGGCATCATCGGCCACACCGGTTCCGGCAAATCCTCCCTCATCCAGCACCTGAACGGTCTTTTGAAGCCAACCTCCGGTCAGGTACTGTTTCAGGGAAAGGACATCTGGTCCGACCCCAAAACCACCCGGCTCACCCGCTTTCAGGTGGGGCTTGTGTTCCAGTACCCGGAGTATCAGCTCTTTGAGGAGACGGTCTATAAGGACATCTCCTTTGGCCCTAAGAACATGGGTCTGGACCCAAAGGAGATTGACCGCCGGGTTCGTTCCGCTGCCTACTTTGTTGGTCTGCGGGATGACCAGCTGAACCAGTCCCCGTTTGAGCTGTCCGGAGGGCAAAAGCGCCGGGTCGCCATTGCCGGTGTGATTGCCATGGAGCCAAAGGTGCTTATTTTGGACGAGCCCACCGCCGGCCTGGACCCGGTCGGGGTGGAGTCCATTCTGGGCAACATCCGCGACTACCACCAGGCCAACAACGCCACCATTATTCTGGTGTCCCACTCCATGGACGAGGTGGCCCGCACGGTGGATCGCCTGGTCGTGGTCAACGACGGACAGATCCCTCTCCAGGGCACGCCCCGCGAGGTCTTTCAGTACGGTGACAAGCTGGAGTCCATGGGCCTTGGTGTGCCGCAGCTCACCCGGGTCTTTCACCGGCTTCGCGCCATGGGCGTGGACATCGACCCCTCCGTCTATACGGTGGAGCAGGCCAAAGCGGCCATTCTGGCCAAACTTGGAAGGGGGGCGGAGTAAATGGCACTGAAAGATATCACTCTGGGGCAGTATTTCCCCGGAAATTCCCCCATTCATCGTCTGGACCCCCGCACGAAGATTCTGACCGTGACCCTTTTCATCGTGGCCCTGTTCACGGCGAAAAGCTTCATTACCTACGGACTTATGTTTCTGGTGCTGGCGGCCGCGATCGCAATCTCGAAAACCCCCATCCGGTCGGTGCTGCGCGGGATGAAGCCGGTGCTGTTCATTGCCATCTTCACCGGTGTTCTGAACCTGCTCTATTCCACTGGAACCCACGTGATTTTCACGATTGGCTTTTTCACGCTCACCTGGGAAGGCGTTTTCCACGCTTTCTTCATGGTGGTGCGCATCATGATGCTCATTGCGGGCACGTTCCTGCTCACCTACACCACCTCCCCGATCCTGCTCACGGACGGTCTGGAGTCCCTGCTGTCCCCGCTGAAGGCCATCAAGGTCCCTGTCCATGAGCTTGCCATGATGATGTCCATTGCACTGCGCTTTATCCCAACCCTCATCGAGGAGACGGACAAAATCATGTCAGCCCAGCAGGCCAGAGGTGCCGATTTTGAGACGGGCAACATCGTGCAGCGGGCAAAGGCCCTCATTCCGCTGCTGGTCCCCCTGTTCATCTCTGCATTCCGCCGGGCTGACGAGCTGGCCGTTGCCATGGAGTGCCGCTGCTACCACGGCGGCAAGGGCCGCACCCGTCTGCGCCAGCTGAAGTATCAGACGGCCGATCTCATCACCCTGGTCCTATCGGTTCTGGTCACGGTGCTGGTGTGGTATCTGGCCCGTATGGGTCTGTGAGGTGGGTATGGGAGAACGCAATATCGCCTTACGGCTCATGTATAACGGTACCGCCTACCACGGCTGGCAGGTACAGAAATTCGACGTCTCCGTGGCGGAAACGCTGGAAAATGCCCTGGCCACCGTGGTGTGCCACCCGGTAAAGTGTACCGGCGCCGGACGGACGGACGCAGGTGTTCACGCTGAGACCTACGTCGCCAACTTCCGCACCACCTCATCCATCCCCTGCGACCGCATCCCCCTGGCTGTGAACACCCGGCTTCCCAACGACATTGTCGTGGTCAAGGCCACGGAGGTCCCCATGGCGTTCAACGCCATTGGCTCCTGTCAGCGCAAGGAATACACCTACCGCATCTATAACTCCAGGTTGGGCAATCCCTTTTATGTGGACCGTGCCTGGTTCTACCCCCGCCATCTGGACGAGACGATCATGGCACGGGCTGCGTCACAGTTTGTGGGTACCCACGACTTCCGTGCCGTCCGCTCGGTCGGCACCGAGACAAAAACCACGGTTCGAACCATCTACTATTTCGACGTAACTCGCTCCGGCGATTTGATAGAGTGTAAGGTGTGCGCCAATGGTTTCCTCTACAACATGGTCCGCGCCATGGTTGGCACCATTCTCTATGCCGCTGAGGGGAAGCTGGCCCCCGAGGACATCCCTGACATTCTGGAGTCGGGCAACCGCACGTTAGCCGGTCCTACCGCCCCTCCCGGCGGTCTTTACATGACCAAGCTCTGGTATAACGAGGACGTTCTGTAAGAAAAGGAAGTACTCATACGTATGAATAGATCCGCCAAAAAGGCTGAAAAGCCAAATATCTTTGTCCGAATTCTGGCTTTGATGGTCACCTGCGCGCTGGTGCTGGGTGCTTTCCTGCTGGTCATCTACCGGGATAAGTTCAACATCGACGCTGTGAAGCGCTGGCTGACCTATCGGTCTCTGGAGACCAGTGACAGCGGCGAAGCGGTCCCCTTCACCCACGCAGGCGGCGATAAACTCTCCCTGGCCTATCTGGACAGCGGCGTACTCCAGTCCTCCACCAGCGGTGCCCACTACTACTCCTTCTCCGGCGAGCAGTACGCCGAGGCGGTGACCGCCATGGAAAATCCGGTGCTGTCCGCCTCCCGAAAGGCCGGTGTCGTATATGACGCGGGCGGGCAGTCTCTGTTTCTGTTTCAGAACGGTGCGGAGTCCTTCCGGCTCACTCTGGACGGCAACGCAGACCTGCTCTCTGCCCGGGTCAACGACGCGGGCTGGCTCACCGTCACCGCGCAGCAGAGCGGCTATAAGGGCGTGGTCACCGTCTATAATACCGCCGCCAAAAAGGAAATGATCCAGATCCGTCTGTCCTCCACCTTCGTGGTGGATGCCGCCCTCTCCCCCGACTGCAAGACCGTGGCCGTGGTCACTATGGGCCAGCAAAACGGCCTTTTCTCCTCCCAGCTTCTCCTCTACCCAGTCAATGCAACGGAGCCGAAGCTCACCATTGACTTGGGAAATATGGTGGTGCTGGACATGGATTACGAGTCTGACCGGCTGTGGATACTGGGCGAGAGCCAGCTGACCGTGGTTCCCGTCAACGGGGACCCGCCTACCTCCTTCTCCTATGGGCGCTCCTATCTGAAGGGGTGCAGTCTGGGTGGGGATGGCTTTGCCATGCTGCTGCTGGGGCACTACCGCACCGGCGGCGCCGATCAGATCATCACCATCGGCCCCGATGGTCAGCCTCTGGCTCAGATCGAGTCGGGCGGGCAGGTACTGTCCTTTGCCAGCGCAGGGCGCTACTGCTCTCTGCTCACCGGCAGCGGACTGGAAATCTACACCCGTGATCTGACTGCCTATGCCTCTTTGGATATGACGCAGGGGGCGCGCTATACGGCGCTGGCCCCTGACGGCTCTGCCCTCCTGGCCAACGGTCAGCGCGCCTGGCTGTACATTCCCTCCTAAAGAAAGGAAGATTTTCCTATGTTCTATGATATCGTAATCATCGCGGTGCTGGCCCTGTCCATTTATCTGGGCTACCGCCGGGGCTTCATCCTGACTTTGAGCAGTTTTCTGGCTGTGTTTGTGGGGCTTGTGGGCGCCATGTTCCTCTCCGATCTGCTGGCAGAGCCCATCATGCACCTGCTCCAGCCCATGGTCGAGAGCGGCCTGCAATCCTATCTGGAGAAGGCCCTGCCCGCCGAGATGGCCGGAGCGCAGGAGCTCCCCATCTCTGACGTGCTGGCCGCCCTCAGCGGCTCCACTGTGTACCGTGGCTTTGTCGATGCGCTGAAGGGGATTCTTGGTTCCCAGGCCGCTGCCGTCACTGCCGCTGTGATCGCGGCGCTGGCACAGCACATCGCCTTCCAGATCGCCAAGGTTGTTCTTTTCGTGCTGTCCTTTGCGGCCGTGCTGATCCTATGGCACCTGGCCGCGCGCATGCTGGATCTGGCCTTCCGTCTGCCCGTTCTCAACGCGCTCAACCGCTGGGGCGGGGCTGCAATCGGTCTGCTGAGAGGTGCTCTGCTCCTGTTTATCGCCGCCTGGCTGCTGAAAGACCGCTTCCTCCCCCCTGAGGCTGTGATGAACTCCCCTCTGCTCCACTTCTTCTGCACCACCAGTCCCCTTGGGCTTCTCACCCACCTGTAACTCACGAACTGCCGGCCGTTTCCGTGCCGGGTTCGTTTCAAGCAAAAGTAAATCTCATATTCACGACCAGTTCACAATTACAATGTATCATGATTTTCAAATCAGTTTTCTCCTGAAAGGAGTCTATAACCATGCAGCCAACCATGTGCAGCCGCTGCGGTAAGAACGTGGCGGTCATCTATATCACGAAGCTGGAAAACGGCACCACCAAAAACGAGGGACTTTGTCTCAGGTGTGCCAAGGAGCTTGGCATCCAGCCCATTGACGACATGATGAAGAAGATGGGAATTTCCGATGAGGATCTGGATCGTCTCAACCATGAGATGATGTCCGCGTTCGGAGGTGCCGAGGGTCTGGAAGGTCTGCTGAATTCCCAGCCCCCTGAGGACGAGGACAGCGACCTGGAGGACGATGACGGCCGCACGGCCACGTTCCCCTTCCTGAATCAGCTTTTTGGAGGCGCTGCCCCCGCCCCTGCTGCCGATCATAACGGCGAAGAGGCTTCTCATCCCAATGGGAAGGACCAGAAAACCAAACAGCCCAAGCGCAAATTTCTGAACAATTACTGTATCTGCCTGACCCAGAAGGCCAGGGACGGCAAGCTGGATCGGCTCATTGGCCGTGACCGGGAGCTGGCGCGTGTGATTCAGATTCTCAACCGTCGGCAGAAGAACAACCCCTGTCTCATCGGCGAGCCCGGCGTTGGCAAAACCGCCATTGCCGAGGGGCTGGCCCAGCGCATTGTCCAGGGCGACGTGCCTTATAAGCTTCTGGATAAGGAGGTCTACCTGCTGGATCTGACCTCTCTGGTGGCCGGCACCCAGTTCCGCGGCCAGTTTGAGAGCCGCATGAAAGGTCTCATTGAGGAAATCCGCAAGCTTGGCAATATTATTCTTGTCATTGACGAGGTCCACAGCATTGTGGGTGCCGGTGACGCGGAGGGGTCCATGAACGCCGCTAACATTCTGAAGCCCGCCCTCAGCCGGGGTGAGCTTCAGGTCATCGGTGCCACTACTCTGAACGAGTACCGCAAGCACATCGAAAAGGACACCGCTCTGGAGCGCCGCTTTCAGCCCGTTGTGGTGGATGAGCCCTCCATTGAGGACAGCGTAGCGATCATCGAAGGCATTGCCCCCTATTACGAGGCCTATCACCAGGTCACCATCCCGCCCCGGATGTGCCGTCTGGCTGTCACCATGAGTGAGCGGTATATTACCGACCGGTACCTGCCCGACAAGGCCATCGACCTGATTGACGAGGCGTGCTCCAATGTGAACCTCCACAACCCGGACTTGGCGCGTCTGGCCGAGCTGGACAAAGAGGCCGCCGACCTCAACAAGGAAAAAGAGGTCATGGTGGCCGCCGCCACCGACGAGGCATACCAGCGCCTTGCCGCCATCAAGAGCACCGAGCTGCGTCTGGAAGAGGAGCGCACCCAGCTGAAGGAGCATGGTCAGCCCACCCTCACCGAGGAGCACCTGGCCAACGTGATTGAGCTGTGGACCAACATCCCAGCCAGCCGTATTCAGGAGCAGGAGTTCCAGCGTCTTTCCAAGCTGGAGGACCGCTTGAAGGGCCACATCATTGGTCAGGATCAGGCCGTGGCCGATGTGGCCGCCGCGATCCGCCGCGGCCGTGTTGGCATCAGTCCAAAGCACAAGCCCGTGTCCTTTATTTTTGTCGGTTCCACCGGCGTAGGAAAAACGGAGCTGGTCAAGCAGCTGGCCGGGGACCTCTTCAACACTCCCGACGCCCTCATCCGTCTGGATATGTCTGAATTTATGGAGAAGCACGCGGTTTCCCGCCTCATCGGCTCCCCTCCCGGCTACGTGGGTTATGACGAGGCCGGTCAGCTCACCGAAAAGATTCGCCGAAAGCCCTACTCCGTGATCCTCTTTGACGAGATTGAAAAGGCCCATCCCGATGTGCTGAACATCCTGCTCCAGATTCTGGATGACGGTCGGGTCACCGACTCCCACGGCCGCGTGGTGAACTTCGAAAATGCCGTCATTGTGATGACTTCCAACGCTGGCAGCGCAAGCCGTGCAAACTCCGTCGGCTTTGGCCGGACGACCGATGAACAGGGCAAGGAGCGGGCTTTGAAGGCCCTTCAGGAATTTCTGCGGCCTGAGTTCCTCAACCGTGTGGACGAGATCGTCTACTTTAATCAGCTCACGGAGGAGAACTTCAAGGGCATTGCAGTCCTTATGCTCAAGGAGCTCGTGGACACCCTCGCTGAGAAGGGCATCCACTTCGACTGGGACGACAGCCTGCTGGACTATCTGGTCAAGAAATCCTATTCCCCGGCCTACGGCGCCCGCAACCTGCGTCGTGTCATCCAGAAGGAGCTGGAGGACGGCATTGCGCTCCGACTGATCGAGGGCTATGAACACCCCATCTGCCAACTGCATGCCTCCGCCGCAGAGGATAAGATTCAGCTGTTGGCTATGTAAGCACAAAATAAGCGACGCACAGGTTCCAAGGCCCGGCGTCGCTTGTTTTACGTCTCTCCCCCCGACATATACAAAAGGAGGTCCCTATGGAATTATCCCGATCGACCATGAAAAAGCTCTTCCTGCTCATTGGATTTGGTGCGCTGGCCTTTACCGCCCCGCAGTGGCTTAGCAAAGGTCTTTCCCTGATTGGCTTTCTGGGCCGTATCCTTTCCCCCTTCATTATGGGCGCTGCTATGGCTTTTGTGTTGAATGTGCCGATGCGTTTCATTGAACGGAATCTGCTCAGTCCCCTTTGGGATCACAGGAAGAAAAAGGCTCCTAAGAGCCTGATCCGTGCCCTGAGCCTGGTCCTCACCTTTCTGTTCGTGCTTGTAATCGTGCTGCTGCTGGCTCTTGTGGTCGTGCCCCAGCTGGCTGTCACCATCTCCGGTCTGGGTGTTACCATTCAAACTGCCGTCACTCGGTTTCTCTCCTGGGCGGAGGAACAGTTTGCCAACACGCCCCAGATTGTGGATCTATTGGAATCTCTGTCCGTCACCTGGCAGGACATTGACTGGCACGGTGTTTTGACCTCGGTGGTGAACTTTCTGAAAAACGGCGCAGGCAATGTCCTCACCTCCACCATCAGCGCCGCTAAGGGCGTGGTAAGCACGCTGACCAACTTTGTCATCTCCCTGGTGTTCTCCATCTATGTTCTGCTCCAGAAGGAAAAGCTGGGGCTGCAGTTCCGCAAGGCCACTTATGCGCTCCTCCCCAAGAAGGCCGCCGACTACGTCGTGCGGGTGTGTTCCATGAGCCACAAGGTATTCTCCAGCTTCATCACCGGCCAGTGTACCGAGGCCGTGATTCTGGGCTCCATGTTCTTTGTGGTTATGTCCCTGCTGCGTATGCCCTACGCTCTGCTGGTGGGCTGTGTCATTGCGGTGACGGCTCTCGTTCCCATTGTGGGCGCCTTCATCGGCTGCTTTGTGGGCGCCTTCCTCATTCTGATGGTGTCCCCAGTTCAGTGCCTGCTGTTCCTGGTCACCTTCTTTGTCCTACAGCAAGTGGAGGGCAACCTCATCTACCCCCACGTGGTTGGCTCCTCGGTAGGGCTCCCTTCCATCTGGGTGCTGGCCGCTGTCACCCTGGGCGGCAGTCTCATGGGCGTGTCTGGTATGCTGTTGTTCATTCCTCTGCTTTCCGTGCTCTACGCCCTGTTCCGGGAGTTTGTCTATGATCGGCTTCGGAAGAAAAATTTGGTCATCCGCTGAGACATAAAAAATCACCGTCTGTCGCTGCGACAGGCGGTGATTTTTTATCAGTGCTTCAGGACGACCTTCTGGCCGCCGCTTCTCACATACAGGGTCTTGCTCTTGAAGTAGTCGATTGGATCACGGCGGCTGCCGTTGACTCGAATCTCAAAGTGCAGGTGGTTGCCGGTGGAACGGCCGGTCGTACCAACTTTTCCGATGACCTGCCCCTGCTTCACAGTCTGCCCCTTCTTTGCCAGACGACTGCTCATGTGGGCGTACAGGGTGCTGGTGCCGTCCGAGTGGGACACCACAACGTAGTTACCATAGCCGCCTTTCATATAGGTGGAGGTGGTCACCACGCCGCTCTTGGAGGCCAGAATAGGCGTTCCGCCGGGGGCCGGAATATCAATACCGGTGTGGTTGTGCGGCTTATGTGTAATGGGGTGGATACGTCCGCCGTAGAGGGAGGTGAGTGTATCGTAGCCATTCAGAGGCCACAGGAAACCGGACTCACTGGGCACGTTCTGGATCTGCTGGGCCATCTCTTTTTCCATGCGCTTGATCTCCGCGTCCACCGCATTGGCGGCCTTACGGAGTGCCGCCTCTTGGGCCTCCAATTCGCCCTCCTGCGCGCTGATCTCTTTGATCAGGCTGTCCACCTCGCTCTGCCGGGTGCTCAGCTCCTGCTTTGCCGCCACCTGTTCCTGACGGGCGGTCTCCCGCTCGGTCTTTAGGTTCTCCAGCTCCGCCTTCTCCCCCTCGATCTTGTTCCGGGTTGCAATCAGGTCGTTCATGACGGCGTTGTCGTAGTCCACAATTTCCTGCACCATCATGAAGTTATCCAGCAGATCCGAGAAGGTGTCCGAGGAAAACAGGATCGACCAGTAAGACGTCTGACCGTCCTCCTCCATCGCCCGCACGCGAGCGCAGAACAGGCGGTACTGCTCGGCCTCCTTGGCCTGGGTATCGGCAATATCCTGGGACTTCTCCCCGATCAGCAGGCTGTAGCCTGCAATCTGTCCATCAATATTGTCGATCTCGTCCTGGATCACACCCATCTGCTGCTCAATCACGCTTTTCTTGTTCTGGGCCTCGTTCTTGTCAGCCTTGATGGCCTTGAGCTGATTTTTCAAGTCTTTCTTCTGCTGAGCCAGGGAGGCGGCGTTCTCCTTCAGCTTGTTGATTTCCGACTGTGTAACCTTTTTGGCCGACACGTCAGTCACCGCCGCAGGCTGAACCAGTGGAATGATCAGGGCTGCGGTCATGACCAGCAGCACGATCTTGCGGGCAAAGTTGTGTTTCATTTTATTACCTCTCTATGCTGTCGAAACTCACTTCACGAAAATGTTCGCAACAATGGGCAGGAGCATAAGCACAGCCATCAGTCCGGCCATGACGGCCATGAAAGTTTTCTGTCTCTTCTGCTTTTTCATCGGTTCACGACCTTTCCTATCCATCAGACCTGCAGGAACTTGCGGATGGCCAGCAGAGATCCACCCACACCGATCAGGGCGCCGGTGGCGCAGAACACAGGCAGGATCTTACCGATCAAAGACTTGAAGCTGAGGATTGTAACGATGCTCAGGCCGTTGTCCTGGATGACCAGTTTGCTGACCAGCTGATAAATTCCCCACTGGGCAAAAAATGCCAGCAGCGCGCCGGTAAGGCCCAGCAGCAGACCCTCCACAACGAACGGCCAGCGGATAAACCCGTTGGTCGCACCGCACATTTTCATAATGGCGATCTCCTCCCGGCGGTAGAAGGTAGCCAGCTTGATGGTATTGGCAATGATGAACAGGGACACGATGACCAGCATCATGACCAGCACCACGGCCACACCGGTAGCAATGTTGCGGATCAGCACAAAGCCCTGCGCCACTTCCATGGCCGCCTGAACCTTGACCACACCGGCGACCTGTTCCACCGCCGCCACCGTTTTCCCCAGATCCTCGATATTGTGGACATGGATGCGGTAGCGGTCGCGGAGCACCGTATCGGGCAGGTCCATATTCAGCAGCTCGTTGCTCTCACGGCCCTCCAGAAACTGCACCTTGGCCTCATGGCGGGTCACAAAGGTGACCTGGGATACATTGGGGACGGCCTCCAGAGCGGGCTGCACCGCTCTGGCCTGCTCCTCGGTGTAGCTATCGTCGATGTAAGCTAAAAACTCGTTTTCGGCCTCCAGATCGCCAAGCGTGTGATCCATATTCAAGGCCACCAGGGAAAAGGAGCCCATGATGAGCAGACAGGCCACGATCATACACACAGCGGCAAAGGACATGAAGCCGTGCGTAAAAATGGAGTGGAACCCCTCGCTCAGATAATATCCTGCGTCAAACTTTCTCGTCATTGTAGTACCCACCTGTTTCGTCGCTAATGATCTGACCCTCTTCGATGGCCACAACACGCTTGGTAAAGCGGTTGACCAGTGCCTTCTCGTGGGTAACCACCAGAACGGTGGTTCCAAGCTCGTTGATACGTTCCAGCAGCACCATGATCTCAAGGGAGCGCTGGGGGTCCAGGTTGCCCGTGGGCTCGTCCGCAATGATCATGCTGGGGTTGTTGACCAGGGCGCGGGCGATGGCCACACGCTGCTGCTCGCCGCCGGAGAGCTGGCCAGGGAAGCGGTCCCCCTTCTTCTCCAGACCCACCAGCTCCAGCACATAGGGGATACGCCGACGCACCTCGCGGGGAGAAGCGCCAATGGCCCGCATTGCAAAGGACAGGTTTTCGTAAACCGTTTTTTTCTCGATAAGCCGAAAATCCTGAAAAATAATGCCCAGGGTCCGCCGCATATAGGGGACCTGCCTTGGGGTGATGTTGTTCAGATTATAGCCGTTTACCATCAAGCGGCCCTCAGTTGGGGCAATTTCCGCCGTGATGAGCTTAATAACCGTGGACTTTCCCGATCCAGAGGGGCCAACCAGAAAGACAAACTCACCGTCATCAATCCGCATATTGATGCCCCGCAGGGCCTTGGTCCCGTTGTCATATTCTTTATATACATCTATGAGCCGTATCATGTATGCCTCCGCCCAGTCTTTTATGTCTAAAAATCGTCCGCTCGCGGCAATGCCGCGTATAATTTAGTCTAGCACAATTTTATTGTTATGTAAATGAGAAATTCCCCTTTTTTGCCGCTCTTTACGTCATCTTTACAAGGAAAATTCCGGAAAAAGTCAACTGTAATTCAGGTTTCAGCGATTTCTTCTCTTAGCAAACGACATTCATTCTG
>JAHHSC010000130.1 GCA_020025455.1 Lawsonibacter sp.
TTTGCATTTGCTCTTCGTCATGTGCTATAATGGGACAAAAAGGAACACGGTCATGAATGTTATAAGCCCCGGGCTTCTCATTCGACGCTGAATTTGAACCTGCACTTTACCGCACCCACGCAGAAACCATGTGCATTACCGGGGATACGCTGTGCTGCGGCACCCAGCGTGTATCGCTTCTCCAAAAAGTACGCGCTGCATATCACCAACCGTGTGGCCGACTGCACCAGAAGCCGGTCCCGTTCTGTAACGAGGAGGGTAATCCTATGATACATAAAAATCCGCTGCTCGATCCCCACGGGGATACGGGAAAGTTCATCACGGTAGGCGAGATCATGCTGCGCCTGACGCCGCCCGACTATGAGAAAATACGCACCGCAACCAGCTTCGGGGCCAGCTATGGCGGCAGCGAGGCCAATATCGCCCTGGCTCTGGCCAATCTTGGAATCGACAGCACCTTTTTCACCGTGGTCCCCAACAACAGTCTGGGGAAAAGTGCGGTACGGATGCTGCGCAGCAACGATGTCCACTGTACGCCCGTGATCCTCAGCTCACCCGAGGAGACCCCCACACACCGGCTTGGCACCTACTACCTGGAGACCGGCTACGGCATCCGCCCCAGCAAGGTCACCTACGACCGAAAGCACAGCGCCTTCGCCGAGTATGATTTCAGCAAGGTCGATTGGGGTGCGCTGCTGGAGGGCTTCGACTGGCTCCACCTGAGCGGTATTACTCCCGCGCTGAGCCCCGCCTGCGCCCAGCTGGTGCTGGACTGCCTCAAGGCCGGACGGGAGAAGGGCATGACCATCAGCTTTGACGGCAATTTCCGCAGCACCCTGTGGAGCTGGGAGGAGGCCCGGGACTTTTGCACCAAATGCCTGCCCTATGTGGATGTTCTGCTTGGCATTGAGCCGTACCACCTGTGGAAGGACGAACACGACCACAGCAAGGGAGACTGGAAGGACGGCATACCCTTCCAGCCCAGTCTGGAGGAGGAACGGCAGGTGTTTGACGCCTTTGCCGCCCGATACCCCAACCTCAAATGCATTGCGCGCCATGTGCGCTATGCCCACAGCGGCAGTGAAAACAGCCTGAAAGCCTATCTGTGGTATCAGGGCCATACCTACGAAAGCCGCCTCATCACCTTTACCATCCTGGACCGGGTTGGCGGCGGCGACGCCTTTGCCAGCGGCCTGATCTACGCCATGATGAAGGGCTGGGACCCGGAGAAAGCCGTCAATTTTGCCGTTGCCAGCAGCGTCATCAAGCACACCATCCACGGCGACGGAAATATCACGGATGACGCATCTACCATCCTCGCCATCATGAATGCCAATTATGATATTAAGCGATAATGG
>JAHHSC010000131.1 GCA_020025455.1 Lawsonibacter sp.
AACCGAAGCCGGAGGTCTCCCCTCAGAAAGACAGCCTGTATGTCCTGATGTATCATCATGTCATCCCGGACAATGCGCCCTCTCATAACGACTTTATGATTACGGTAAGCCGTCTGCGGGAGGATCTGACCTGGCTGCTCGACCACGGCTATACCCCTGTTCTGCCCAGCGAACTGGCCGCGGGGCAGCGGCCGGATAAACCGGTGCTCATCACCTTTGATGATGGTTATGACAGCAATTACACGCTGGCCCTGCCACTTCTCCGGGAGTTGGGCGTCAAGTGTGAGATTGCCTTGGTCACCCACCATATGGAGGACGGCACCCCCGGCTTTCTCACCTGGGATATGTGCCGGGAAATGGCCGCCACCGGTCTGGTGGAATTTGGCTCACACACCCACAACCTGCACACACTCAGCCAGGACCCCAGCGGCCCCAAGGGCATCCAGCGTCTGCCGGATGAGAGCCAGGCGTCCTACAGCGCCCGCCTGTCTGCCGATCTCCAGACCAGCATTGATCTGATTCGGGACAATCTAGGCACCCCGCCTATTTTGATGGCTCATCCCTTCGGACTCACCGACTCCTGGGCTAACGACTTTTTGGCGGAGCATTTCTCCCTCACGGTCACCTCTAAGAATGGCTCTGCCCGTCTTTCCAAGGGGCTTTACAATTTGCCCCGCTATAATGTCACTATGGAGAAGCCTGTCAGCGGCATCCTGCCCTGACCGAGCTCATACAGATAAGGAGCATCAGTATGAAAGAACAGTTAGCAACGATCCGTGCCCAAGCCCTGGCTGCCTTTGCGGCCGCTCAGGACTCCGCCGCCCTGGATGCCCTGCGCGTGCAGTATCTGGGCAAGAAGGGCGAGCTCACCGCCGTTTTGAAGCAGATGGGCAAGCTCTCCCCGGAGGAGCGCCCCGCCATGGGACAGCTGGCCAACGAAGTCCGCGCCGCCCTGGAGGAGGCCATTGCATCCACCTCCAAGCAGCTGGAGGAGAAGGCCCTGGAGGAGCGCCTGAAGGCCGAGGCCCTGGATGTCACCATCCCCGGCAAGCCCATCAAGCTGGGCCACAAGCACCCCATGTATGTGGCTCTGGACGAGATTAAGGACATCTTTGTGGGCATGGGCTTCACCATTTTGGACGGCCCCGAGGTGGAGCTGGCCTACTACAACTTCGACCGCCTGAACGCGGAGGAGGGCCACCCCTCCCGCGACTGGTCCGACACCTTCTACTTTGACGAGGACA
>JAHHSC010000014.1 GCA_020025455.1 Lawsonibacter sp.
GCGTTTATGATCCGCCCGCAGAAAAGAGCAGCGGCGGAGGAACCACCACCCGAAGCAGCGGCGGCTCCAGCTCCAGCGGAAAGTTCTGATCGGGCTCTAGCCCTGGGCGCAGCGTGGGAGGACGGCCTTCCCGGACAATAAAAACCAACGGCCGCCATGCAGACATCGGGACGATAACCAAGAAATCACAGGCACAGAAGGCACACACGGAAACGTGCTCCCTCTGTGCCTGCCTTTTTAGTTCAATCGCCTATTCTAATTTTCTGAAAACTTTGCTATAATCTACCCTGAGAACGTTTCGTTTAACATGACTCGGAGGTCCTATATGGAAATCTTGACATATTTAAAGGCGGAGTTGAACCGCCGTTGTCCCCAGCTGGAGCTGCGCGAGCAGGAACCGATGTCCCGCCACACCAGCTTTCGCATTGGCGGCCCAGCCGCCCTCATGGCGCTGCCCAAGTCGGAGGAGGAGGCCGCCGCGGCATTGCGTACCGCCTACGAACTGGGGGTGGAGCCGTTTTATCTGGGCAACGGGTCTAATCTGTTGGTGTCCGACAAGGGCGTGGACCGCTTTATCATCAAAATCGGTTCCGGCTTCGACCGCTGCTGTGCAGAGGGAAACACCCTGACCGCAGACTGCGGCATTACGCTGGCCCGACTGGCCTGCGTTGCCCGGGATAAGGGGCTGACCGGTCTGGAATTTGCCCACGGGATTCCCGGCTCTCTGGGCGGCGCCGCCACCATGAATGCAGGGGCTTACGGCGGCGAGATGTGCCAGGTGATCCGAAAAATCATCGCCCTGAACCGCCGGGGGGAACGCTGCGCCATCACCGATTTTGACTACGGATACCGCCACAGCGTATTTTCCAGCGGGGAGTACCTGGTCACCTCGGTGGAGATGGAGCTCCGGCCGGGGGACCCACAGGCGATCCGGGCGCGGATGGAGGAGCTGTCCGCCAAGCGGCAGGCCAAGCAGCCGCTGGAGTTTCCCAGTGCCGGCTCTGTGTTCAAGCGCCCGGAGGGCCACTTTGCCGGTGCCCTTGTGGAGAGCAGCGGCCTGAAGGGGCTGACCGTAGGCGGGGCTCAGGTGTCCACCAAACACGCGGGCTTTATCGTCAACGTGGGCGGGGCCACCTGTGCCGATGTGCTGGAGCTGGTTCGCCAGATCCAGGAGAAGGTTCGGACGGACCACGGCGTGGAGCTGGAAATGGAAATCAAGGTCCTGGGCGAGCCCCAGGCGTAAGAGATTGGCCCCAGAAAGGGATATGGGGCGCTGCACATTTGGAGGAATCAAACCATGTCCTTTGCGGGAGAAGTGAAAGCAGAGCTGTGCCGTACCAGCCTGAACCGAAAGTGCTGTATCCAGGCCGAGGCCTACGGCATACTACTGTACTGCAACACCTATAACAGCGGTGAGATCCGCATTATAACCGAAAACGATGCCTTCGCGCAGCGGCTGCCGCTGCTGTTCAAAAAAGCATTCAAGCTCACCTTCGACCGATTGCCCAGCCCCGACGGAAAGCACATCTTTTCCATCACCAATCCAGACAAGCTGGGGGTGGTGGCCGATACCTACGGCGGCGGCGGTCCTGCCCTGTCCCTGCATGTGAACTATGCGGTGCTGGAGGAGAACTGCTGCCGCTCCGCCTTTCTGCGGGGTGCGTTTCTGGCCGGCGGCTCGGTTACCGACCCCAGGAAAAGCTATCACCTGGAAATGACCACCTCCCACCTGAGTGTCGGCCGGGAGATGGTGGCGCTCATGCGGGAGCTGGACCTGGAGCCAAAGGATGCCCAGCGGAAAGGAAACTCCGTGATCTACTTCAAACAGAGCAACCGCATTGAGGATTTTCTCACCACCATCGGGGCACCGCTGGCCGCCATGGAGATCATGAACACCAAGCTGGAGAAGAATCTGCGGGGGAGCGTGAACCGCCGGGTCAACTGCGACGCTGCCAACATGGACAAGGTGGTGGAGGCGGCCATTGCCCAGACGGAGGCGATTCGCCGTCTGGAGGAGAGCGGTCAGTTGGGCAATCTGCCCGAAAAGCTCCAGGAAAGCGCACGGCTGCGGTTGGCCCACCCGGAGGACACCCTCAGCCAACTGGCCCAGCGCTGCGACCCGCCCATTACCAAATCCGCTCTGAACCATCGGCTGCGGAAGCTGGTGGAGCTGGGCAAACAAGAAGAAAACTGACGCCGGTCCGAGCCCAGGGGGTAACATACCATGTCCTTTGTTCATTTACATCTGCATACCGAGTTTTCACTGCTGGATGGTGCCTGCCGCCTCAACAAGCTGGTCAAGCATGTGAAAGAGCTGGGCCAGAAGGCGGTGGCCATTACCGACCACGGCGTTATGTACGGGGTTATCGACTTTTATCGGGCCTGCAAGGCCGAAGGGATCAAGCCCATTATCGGCTGTGAGGTCTATGTGGCGCCCAGAGGGCGCACCCGGTTCCAAAAGGTCCACGAGCTTGACACCGGCTCCAGCCACCTGCTGCTGCTGTGCCGCAATGAGGAGGGCTACCATAACCTGTGTGATCTGGTGTCCAAGGCGTTTTTGGAGGGCTTTTATATTAAGCCCCGCATCGATTTGGATCTGCTGCGGGCGCACAGCGGCGGCCTGATCGCCTGTTCGGCCTGTCTGGGCGGTGAACTGCCGAAGCTGCTGCGGGCCGGGGAGTACGACAAGGCCAAGAAGGTCGCCCTGGAAATGAGGGATATCTTCGGGGAGGACGGCTACTACCTGGAACTCCAGGACCACGGTATCGCAGCCCAGAAGCAGGTCAATGCGGGCCTCATCCGCATCCATGAGGAGACCGGAATCCCACTGGTGGCCACAAACGATGCCCACTACATCACCAAGGAGGACTGGGAGATCCAGGACATTCTCATGTGCATCCAGACGGGCAAGACGCAGGAGGACCCGGACCGTATGCGCTTCGAGACGCACGAATTCTACGTGAAGTCGGAGGAGGAGATGGCAAGTCTCTTCCCGGAGTACCCCGAGGCCATTGAGAACACCGCCAAGATCGCGGATATGTGCAATGTGGAGTTTCAGTTTGGCAAGTACCACCTGCCGCATTTTCCGCTCCCAGAGGGTTGGACTGATGCGGATGCCTATTTTGAAATGCTCTGCATGGAGGGGTTTGCCCGCCGCTACCCCGACCAGCCGGAGGGACATCGGAAGCAGCTGCGTTATGAGATGGACATGATCCGCAAAATGGGCTTTGTGGACTATTTTCTCATCGTGTCCGACTTTATCGCCTATGCCAAGAGCCACAGCATCCCGGTGGGACCCGGCCGAGGTTCCGCCGCGGGATCGATGGTGTCCTACTGTCTGAACATCACCGACCTGGACCCCATCAAGTATGGCCTGTACTTTGAGCGGTTCCTGAACCCGGAGCGCGTGTCCATGCCCGATATCGACATCGACTTCTGCATCCGCCGCCGCCAGGAGGTCATCGACTATGTGAACCGAAAGTACGGAGAGGACCATGTGGCCCAGATCGTCACCTTCGGCACCATGGCCGCCCGCGCCGCCATCCGGGACGTGGGACGTGTGCTGAACGTTCCCTATGCTGAGGTGGATGCCCTGGCCAAGCAGGTGCCCAGCACCCCCCGCATTACCCTCCAGGAGGCGCTGAAGCTCTCCAAGCAGCTGCGCGACTCCTATGAGCGTGACCCCGGAGTGAAGAAGCTCATTGACACCGCCATGGCCATCGAAGGAATGCCCCGGAACACCAGCACCCATGCAGCCGGTGTGGTCATTACCAGCAAGCCGGTCAGCGATTATGTGCCGCTGGCCACCAATGACGGAAACCCCGTGACCCAGTATATCATGACGACGCTGGAAGAGCTGGGCCTGCTGAAAATGGACTTTCTGGGCCTGCGGAACCTGACAATCCTGGACGATGCGGTACAAATGGTGCGCACCCATGAGCCGGACTTCTCCCTGGCCTCCATCACGGAGAACGACCCCAAGGTGATGAATATGCTGTCCGAGGGCAAGACCTCCGGCGTGTTCCAGATGGAGTCAACGGGGATGACCGGTGTGTGCATGGGTCTGAAGCCCCAGAGCATCGAGGACATTACCGCCATTATTGCCCTGTACCGGCCCGGGCCTATGGACTCCATTCCCCGGTTTATCGCCTGTAAGCATAACCCCAAGCTCATCGCCTATAAACACCCGGCCCTGGAGCCGATTCTCCGCAATACCTACGGCTGCATCGTCTATCAGGAGCAGGTCATTCAGATTTTTCAGCAGCTGGCCGGGTACTCTCTGGGTCAGGCAGACATGGTCCGCCGTGCCATGTCCAAGAAGAAGCGGAAGGACATCCAGCGGGAGCGGGAAGCCTTCCTGCACGGCGACCCGGACCGGAATATCGCGGGCTGTGAAGCCAAAGGGATTCCGCAGCCTGTGGCGGAGAGTATCTACGACGAGATCACCGATTTCGCAAACTACGCCTTTAACAAGGCACACGCTGTGTGCTACGCTGTGGTAGCGTACCAGACGGCCTGGTTCAAGTACTACCACCCCAGAGAGTATATGGCTGCCCTGCTCACCTCTGTGCTGGATTCCAGCGAGAAGGTGGCTGAGTATATCGGGGAGTGCCGCTCCATGGGCATACAGCTGCTGCCTCCGGATGTGAATGAGTCGGGGGCCGATTTTACCGTGGTGGATGAGGGCATCCGCTTCGGCCTGGTGGCGCTGAAGGGCGTGGGGCGTGCCTGCATCAACAACCTGCTGGCAGAGCGTCAGAAAGCCGGACCCTTCAAGGACTTCATGGACTTCTGCGACCGGATGTACGACCAGGATCTGAACCGAAAGGCGGTGGAGAGCCTCATCAAGAGCGGTGCGTTTGACCGGATGGGATACCGCCGCTCCCAGCTGATGCAGGTGTTCGGTCAGGTGTTGGACGGCGTGGCCGCCAGCCGAAAGCGCAACCTGGAGGGCCAGTTGGATCTCTTTGGCTTCGGAGCCCAGGAGGAGAGCGAGCAGACCTGCCCACAGCCTGCGCTGGACCTGCCCGACCTGCCCGAGTTCTGCCCGCAGGAACTGATGAATATGGAGAAGGAGACCACCGGTCTCTACCTCAGCGGACACCCCATGGACCAGTACCGTGAGATCGCGCGGCAGCAGGGTGCAGTGACCATCGGTTCCATCATTACCGACTTTGCAGAGCCAGGCGGACCAAAGGTATACCAGGATAACCAGCGGATCACAGTGGCGGGTGTCATCACCAACTATAAGACCCGCACCACCCGGAATAATACCCTCATGGCCTATGTAAATCTGGAGGACGACACCAGCACCATGGAGCTGCTGTGCTTCAACCGGGTGCTGGAGGAGAGCGGCAGCTACATCCGGGAAAACAGTGCGATCCTGGTTCAGGGCAAAATCTCGGTCCGAGACGAAAAGGCCCCTCAGATCATGGTGGACTCGATCCGTCCGCTGGGCGACCTGCCTGTCCAGCCAGCTCAGAGCACCGAGGGACCGAAACCCAGAAAGCTGTGGCTCCGTCTGCCCAGCCGTGAGGACCCGGTGACCAGAAAGGTGACCCTGGCCCTGAGCTTCTTCCCTGGACAGGAGAAAGTCATTTTGTACTTTGCTGACTGTCAGCGCCGCTTTGGTGCCGCCTGTCAGATCCATCCCGCTCTGGTAGAAGAGCTGAAGGAGCGCCTGGGCGAGGAAAACGTGGTGGTGCAGTAACCCAGAAGCAGCCCGCCTGACCGATGGGGAGCAAGAGAACCCCTTTTGAAATCACGGCACTTCACAGGGCTTTGGTGATTTGCTCTGGATGGCCAATTTTAACCCAGCTCAACAAAAAATGGAGCGTATCGAGGTTCGATACGCTCCATTTTTGTTACCGGCCGTTCACTGAGAATGGCTTGATTTGACAGGACTTAGAGAGAGACACGTTCCAGCGCGTGACTGTGGTCCAGAACGGTGTACACGATGGTGGCGGTGATCAGACCGAAAGCGGCCTGAACCAGGTTGCCGGGGATGTCCACAGCGGCGGCCAGGCCATAGCTCAGGAACACGGCGCAGTAACCAAAGTAGCCCAGAACCATGATGGCCTCAGCAACCACAGCACTGACCAGCTGGGCGGTCAGCTTGCGGGCAGGCGTGCGGCCTTTCAGAGCATGGAAGAGGAAACCGGCGGCTGCGCCCATGGCAAACTTAATCACCAACGTGCCAGGGGCGTAATTGGTGTAGCTGGACAAAATATCGGCCAGCATGGAGCCGATGCCGGCCGCCGCGCCCCCGTACAAGGGGCCGAGAACCCAGGCAGACAGCAGAACGGAACAGTCACCGAGGTTCAGAAACCCCTGCGTGGGCGAGGGTACCTGAATCACCATGGTCATTACCGTGGTCAGAGCGGCAAACATGGCGGCCATGACCAGTTTTTTAAGATTGGAATGTCTCATTTTACGAAACCCCCACAACTAGATTTTCCCGTACACACAAAACGGAAATTGCACTTGCAATTACAGCATAGTTGTATTTTAATAGTATCTGGCATGAATGAAAGAACCAAAGTAATACTTTTTTATAGGACCAGATTGGAGGAAGACCTTGCTTACGTATGATATGGGAAACCGGGGGACACTGGCACGCTATGACTACCTGTACCGCTGCATCAAGGCAGATATTTTGGCCGGACGACTGGCGGCAGGGGAAAAGCTGCCTTCCAAGCGGGCACTTGCAGATCATCTGGAGGTGGCGGTGGTGACGGTGGAGAACGCCTACGCCCAGCTGGTGGCAGAGGGCTACCTCTACACCAGAGAGAAGCGTGGGTATTTCGTCAGTACCCTGGAGGAAAAGACAAACCCGGCCCCGCTCCCGGAGTTCCCCGCGCCCCGAGCGGAGAGGGAGGAGAAAAAATGGCTGCTGGACCTGCGGGCCGGCGGCGGGGTCACCGAGGGATTTCCCTTTACGGTGTGGGCCAGGCTGACCCGCCGCGCCCTTACCGAGCGGGGGGAGGCGCTGCTTCGCGCCACGCCCCACAGCGGAGCGGCCGAACTGCGGCGTGCCATCGCTGCCCACCTTTACCGGTTTCGGGGAATTCAGGCCGCCCCGGACCAGATCGTGGTGGGGGCGGGTACCGAGTATCTCTATAATCTGTTGGTTCAGCTTTTGGGCCGGGATAGGATCTATGGGGCGGAGGACCCCGGTTACTCAAAGGCGGTGCAGATCTACGGGCTGAACGGAGCGGAGTGCCGCCCCCTGTCCATGGACGAGCAGGGCGTGAAACCGGAGGAGCTTGGGGGAATCCAGGTGCTTCACATTTCTCCCAATCACCAGTTTCCAACCGGCGTAGTCACCCCAATTGCACGGCGGCAGAGCTTGCTCCGGTGGGCGGAGCAGGAGGAAAACCGCTATATCATTGAAGATGACTATGACAGTGAATTTCGCTTTACAGGCCGTCCTATTCCTACACTGAAGAGCATTGACAGGGCGGGAAGGGTCATTTATATGAACACCTTTTCCCGCTCTCTGGCCCCGTCGCTGCGTATCAGCTACATGGTGCTGCCCCAGAATCTGCTGGAGCCGTATCGGCAGAAATTGGGCTTTTATTCCTGCACGGTTCCCGCGATTGAACAGTACACGCTGGCCAGCTTTTTGGATGAGGGGTATTTCGATTCTCACATCAACCGGATGCGGGTCCGGTATCGAAGCCAGCGGGATAAGGTCATAGCCGCCATCCGGGAGAGCCCCCTGAGGGACCGGGCACAGGTGCAGAGGGAAAATGCCGGTCTGCACGTTCTGGTGCGGCTGGATACCGCATTGGAGGACCGTGCCCTGGCTCGGCTGGCAGAGGAGCGAGGCATCCGCCTTTCCTTCCTGAGTGACTTTCAGCGCACAGAGGGCGCCGCTGCCCCACATACGCTGGTGGTACACTATCCCAGAATCGACCTGGATACCTTCCGAAAGGCCTTGGATATCCTGGGGGAGCTGCTGTAAAAAACGGTCGTAATTTTTCGGAACCTGTGGTATGATAATCCCAAAAGAGTAAGATGCCACGAGGTGACAACCATGAAGAAAACCAACGAACAGGTGTGGGCGATTGTGGAGGAGCTGAAAAAATGCTACCCGGACAGCTTGTGCTCCCTGAACTACGAAAAAGACTACGAGCTGCTGTTCTCCGTGCGGCTGGCTGCCCAGTGTACCGACGAGCGGGTCAACAAGGTGACCCCGGCCCTCTTTGAGCGGTTCCCCACCCTTCAGGATCTGGCGGAAGCCGACATCTCCGAGGTAGAGGAGTATATCCACTCCACCGGCTTTTTCCGGGCCAAGGCGCGGGATATCGTGCTGGCTTCGCAGATGCTGCTGCGGGAGTATGGGGGGAAGGTCCCCAGCAACATGGACGACCTGCTTCGGCTGCCCGGTGTAGGCCGAAAGACGGCCAACCTGATTTTGGGCGACGTGTACCACACACCCGGCGTGGTGGTGGCCGATACCCACTGTATCCGCATCACCGGCCTTTTGGGCCTTACGGATGGCACGAAAGACCCTGCCAAGGTGGAGAAACAGCTCCGAGCGGTGCTGCCTCCGGAGGAGTCGAACGATTTCTGCCACCGAATGGTGCTCCATGGCCGGGCTGTGTGCGTTGCACGCCGTCCCCAGTGCCAGTGCTGCACGCTGCGTCCCTGGTGCGACCACTTTACAAAAATCGAAGAATAATTTACGGAATCGGCTGCCAGTGGGGCGGCCGATTTTTGTGTCAAAACGATAATAGATAGACCGCTTGACAAAGAACCGTACTATGCATATAATACAGTTAGAAACCGTATTACAGCGATAGTACAGTTGAGAGGGGGGAGAGCTGTGATCTCGTTTGAACGGTTCCACATGGAGGACGGGACCCCGATTTATTTGCAGATCGTCCAGTACCTGAAGCGTGGTATGGTGGGGGGCGTTGTGTCGGACGGTGATGAGCTGCCCTCCCGGCGGGTTCTGTCCGCTCTGCTGGGTGTGAACCCCAATACCGTGCAGAAGGCCTGCCGGATGCTGGAGGAGGAGGGGCTGATCGAGTCCAGAACGGGTGCCAAGAGCTATGTGGCCCTGACGGAGGAAAAGCGGCAGCTGCTCCGGGCAGAACTGCTGCGGGAAGACGTGAAAACACTCGTAAAAACACTGAAAGAAACTGGCGTTACAAGGGATAACGCCTTACAGATTATTTCTGAAATGTGGGAGGGTGAGCCATGAAAAAATATGCCTCTGTCTGTATGCTGTATGTGGGAAGCGCAGCCAATCGGATGTTTGCGCTCCTGGCACTGATGATCGCAGCGGAGACGCTCCAGTTCTGTCTGGCTATGAGGGGGCATCCGGACTGGGCACTGGATATGGTCTTTCTTCACAGCGGAATCCCCTGGACGATGGCAGTGATCCTGGTGCTGTGGACCCTGACCTGGGCCATGTTTTCTCACGCAAAGGCCGGCTGTACGCTGGAACGGCTGCGGATCAGCAGACGCGGCACGGCACTGTGCCACGGAGCCTGTGCCGCTGTGAGCTATATCCTGCTGTGGGGGGTGCAGGTGCTTTTGCTGCTGGCGCTGTTTCACTGGTATGGTGTGCATACACCGCCCACTCAGATCACCAGAGACTGTCTGGGGGTGGCAGAGCTCCACACCATCCACCACTACGGCCCCCAGACCATTGCTCGGATGTTCTATGGGGTTCCTGTCCTGCGCGGACTGCTCCCTCTTGGAGATTGGCCCATCTATGTGCGAAATCTGGCGCTGGCCTTGGGCTTAGGTGCATGCTGCGCCGCTGTTCCGGTCACACTGGAGAAAGGAAAAGGTAGTGTCGTTTTCCTGGCTCTCGTCATGGGTGCTGCCCTACGGCTGCTCCCAGTGGATATGAGAAGCTATGGACCGCTGGCCGGTCCGGGTACGGTTATCATTCTGCTGGTGTTGGCGGCTGCTCTGTGTGGAATCCTGATCAGAGTGGGAAAGGCGAAGGAGGATGAGCACCATGAGGAGACTTGAGGGTAAAATGTCCGCGCCGCCGGGCGTTGAAGCCGCACGGGAGTGGATGTGGCTCCGGGTGGGTCTGCTGTGCTCCGTTTTGGCGGGACTTGGTCCGTTTATCATGCGGTTTGAGTATGCCAGAAATGATCTTTTTGGCCATGAGATGATTCCTGTAGCGGACACGGGAAAATTTGAGATGCGGAAATTTCTGCGGCCGGATGCGGTTATGACCGAGTTTTCGGACTTGATGCAGGGCCTTTTCTTTGGCTTCATCTTACTTGCGGTGTGCCTGCTGGGGCTGCTCCTGTGGCACTACATGACCTACCGACAGGGCAGCATGAGCATTTACCTCATGCGCCGCCTGCCCGACCGCACCCTTATCCACCGCCAGTGCTGGACGGTCCCGCTGCTGGGTCTGTTCCTGTGTGCGGCCACAGCGCTTCTGCTGCTGGGCTGCTGCTGCCTGATCTATCGATACAGAACACCGGAGGTGTGTCTGCCTGCCGGATACAGGAGGTTTTGACTATGCTGGAACTGCATGACGTGAGCAAATCCTACGGCTCCAAGAAGGCGCTCAACGGCGTGAGCCTGACCATTCCAAGAGGTCAGATCGTGGGCCTGTTTGGAGAAAACGGCGCAGGCAAGACCACGCTGATGAAGTGTGTGCTGGGTTTTCTCAAGCATAAAGGTACGGTTACCCTGGACGGACAGCCCATCACCACAAAGAACATTGAAAAGCTGTCCTTTGCCACCTGTGAGCACTCCTTTTTCCCCGGCCTCACACCGGAAGAACACCGGGATTTTTATAAGGCCCATTTTCCTACCTTCCGGGAGAAACGCTTCACGGCCCTGACGGACTTCTTTGAGCTGCCCCGGAACAAGAAGCTGAAGCACTTCTCCACCGGACAGAAAAACCAGTTTGAGGTCATTATGGCCCTGAGCCAGGGGGCGGACTACATCCTCATGGATGAGCCCTTTGCGGGCAATGACATCTTTAACCGGGAGGACTTCTACCGGGTGCTGCTGGGCATTTTGGAGCCGGAGGAAACGGTGCTTCTCTCCACCCACCTCATTGAGGAGGTGTCCAACTTCGTAGGCCGTGCCGTTCTCATCCGCCAGGGAGAAATTGTGGGGGATGCTGACCTGAGTGAGCTGGAGGACAAGGGCCAGACCCTGATGGACTATGTGAAGGAGACATACCACTACCGCTCCGACCGGGTGAGCCGGGCGCTGAGTCAGCTGACCGGGGATCGAGAGTAAGGAGGCCGACATGAAAAAGAAATTGGCCGTGCTGACTGCCCTGTTGGTGCTGAGCGCGGTGGTCCTTGGAACGGCATATAGAGCCCTGCAATCCAGCATGAAACAGGTGGAGGTGGAGTGTACCACATGGATGGGAGATCCAGCCGCCGCAGAGGGCCTGGAGCTGAAGCTGAACAGCAGCATGGAGAAACGTCTGTTCTGGAAGACGACACTGGATTGGGGCAGTGAGCCCGAAACGGAGTTCTCCTATTTTCAGGAGAAGCAGTCCTCTTGGAACGGCGATGATGGTGTGCATATCCGGACTGGGCTTTACATGTCAGTATATGGAGATGATCTGTTGCGAGAGCAGGGTGCGAATGACGGTTCTGTTTATGAGGAGTGGGAATACAACCTGTTTCAGGATATAAGCCACCGGACAGAGCCTGGGATGAAACGCACCGAGGTGGTGGATCTGAGGGACTATGTTGAGACGATCCCGATTCAGATATGGCTTTGGTGGGAAAATCTGGCGGGACAATATACAGATTCAGTCGAAAAGGAGTATATTGATTCTGAGAATTCAGAGCTGCAGGCGTGGGGAGAATTTGTGCAGGAGCTTGAGTGTGCCTTTCAGTTTCCACTCCTTCGGCCTGTATGGATCGCTGTCTCCATTGAAAAGAACGAGAATGGAGAGGTGACTATGACAGACATGCAGCCTGCAAGCGGTCCGGCCGAGGCGGTGGAGGAGTATCCAGTCGATGGAACCGACAGTTCCTCGGCTGTGTCCTGCCAGGAGGACTTGGCACAGATCTATGTGGTGAATGCAGTGGGTCAGCAATATGTTTACTTCGTGGTTGAGGCAGGAGGTAAAAAAACCGGGGTCCTGGACTACAGCCGCACACCGGGGGGGTATGGAGTTTATCGTATGCCCCGTCATACCGGCCGTCCTCTGACGATGGATGACGTGGAGATGGTCTGCCCTCTGGACCCGGAACGATGGATTTTGGAGATGGCATATAACAAGGACGAGAGCCAGCTGCTGCTCACCACAGCAGCAGGCGAAGAACAAAAAGACCAAACCATCCTAATTTTGGATGCAGCTACAGGAGAAAAAATCCAGGAACTTCCCAAGGCCTACAATTCCAGCTATTATGCGGCACCTGATTTTCTGGTTCAGCTCAAGGAACAGGAGCTTACACTCCTGCGTCCAGACGAATCGGGACAGTACAGACCGGTGTGGACCGTGGACAGACCGCTATGGCAGCGTGGGGTTGGCGGACAGCGTATGGAAATGGCGTGTGACGGGAAAACGTTATCTGTGGTAAGCTTCCGACATGATTGGTATTACTGCCCTGAGGCAGAAGTTGTCGTTGAGGTCTATGACCAGACTGGACCGCTCTTTGCAGGGAAGTTGAGCTTCAGCAACTTTTGGCCCACCCAAAGCAGCTGCGCTGAGGAAGAGGAGCTCCCAAACAAAATATACACCCATGTAAACGACCTCTCCGTAACCTGGAAGTAAATGATGAAAGAATCACCTCTCCCTCACATACAGATAGGGGAGAGGTGATTTTGTATGGGCAAGAAACCGCGCCGCCCCGGTCTGCTGGAACGGACGGCCCAGCTGCTGGACCTGCCCGCCGATGCCATCGCCAACGTGCCCAGGGTGGAGCTGGTGGGGGACGGGGAGCTTCGAATCGAAAACCACCGAGGAATTTTGGCCTACGGCAGCCAGGAGATCCACGTCAGCGGTGGGATATTCCTGATTAAAATTACCGGTGAGAAACTGGAGGTGCGTGCCATGACGGGGGCTGAGCTGCTGATTACCGGAAGAATCGGGCAGATCACGCTGGGCTAGGAGGGCGGGATGAATCGACTCTTTAACTTTCTGCGGGGGATGGTCACCATCCTGGCGGTCTGTCCCTTCCCCGAGCGGCTTATGAACCTGTGCGCCCAGGAGGGCATTGAATTCTGGAAGGTAGACTGGCTGGACGATCACACCATGCGCCTGACGACCAGACGGCGGACCATGCCCCTGCTTCGCCAGCTGGCCCAGCGGGTCGGGTGTGAGATCACGGTGGAGCAGAGCCGGGGTCTGCCTGATTTCCTGCTGCGGTTCCGAACCAGATATGCGTTTCTAGTGGGCCTTGCGCTCTGTATGCTGGCAGTGGGGTTCCTGTCCAGATTCGTGTTGGCGATTGATGTGGTGGGCAATGAGACGATCCCGACGGCCGCCATTCTGTGGCAGCTGCGGCAGCTTGGAGTGCGCCCTGGGGTCTATGGTCCCGGCCTGGACCACAAGCAGCTGGCCGCCCAGATGATGGACCAGATGGAGGACCTCTCATACTTAGCCATCAACCGCCGGGGTACCCGGCTGGAGGTCATTGTCCGGGAAGCGGTGAAGCCGCCCGAGCATTTGGATACGAATACCTACCGGGACATTGTGGCCAAGACAGACGGTCTGGTCCTCAAGATGGAGGCCCGCCAGGGGGATGCGGTGGTACAGAAGGGAGACACCGTGGCCAAAGGAGACATTCTCATTTCCGGCATTGTCACCATGGAGCCGCCAAAGTACAGCGATCTGCCGGCCCGGTACTACCAGACCAGAGCCATGGGAAAGGTGCGCGCCAGGACTTGGCGGACGGTGACGGCGGTGATTCCGACCACAGCGACTGTGAAGGCATATACCGGCCGCGAGAAGCAGGTGTGGAGTCTGGATTTTTTGGGCCGCCGCATTGAAATTTTGGGAAAGAGTAGCATTTCGTGGCCGTTCTATGATAGAATAACAAATGTGTATTCCCAAACGATGCCGATACCTGTGAGGCGGGAAACCTTTAAAGGCTATGAACTGCAAGAAATCGAGGTGGATTTAGAGCAGGCACAGGCCCTACTGGAGCGGGAACTGCGCAGCCGGCTCACCCAGATCGTGGGGGAGGACGGACAGGTTTCCAGTCTCCGCTTCGATGGAAGGGTGGAGGGCGGCCTTTTGAAGGTCACCGCGCTGGCTGAGTGTGTGGAGGACATCGGAGAAGAGGTGCCGGGTACCGGCGTGATCCCGGAGCTCCACAGGGATTCAGAAGAACCGTAAATTTCGGGGCACTGCCCCGCAACAGGAGATAGGATTTCATGACAGAAGTGAGTATTGATTTGGAGCGGCTGGAGGACACCATCAGCGTCTTTGGCTCCTTCGATGAGAACATCCGCATGATTGAGCGTGAGATGGGGGTCACGGCGGTAGACCGGGACTCCTGCCTGAAGGTATCCGGGGAGGACCCGGAGCAGGTTATGCTGGCGGTAAAGGTCATCGAGAATTTGATGGACCTGGCCGCAAAGGGGGAGCCCATCACCGAGCAGAATGTGCGCTACATCATCCGACTGGTCCGGGAGGGCCGGGAGAGCGAGGTGCAGCGGCTGGCCGCTGACGTGCTGTGTGTGACGGCCAAGGGCAAACCCATCAAGGCCAAGACCCTGGGGCAGAAGAACTATGTGGACGCCATCCGGGAAAACACGGTGACGCTGGGAATCGGCCCCGCCGGTACGGGCAAGACCTACCTGGCTGTGGCCGCGGCTGTGGCCGCCTTCCGGGCCAAGGAGGTAAACCGCATCATCCTGACCCGGCCTGCCGTGGAGGCGGGCGAGCGGCTGGGCTTCCTGCCCGGCGACCTACAGTCCAAGGTGGACCCCTATCTGCGCCCGCTCTATGATGCCCTCTTTGAGATGCTTGGTGCCGAGACCTACCAGAACTATCTGGAGCGGGGCAACATCGAGGTGGCGCCCCTGGCTTACATGAGAGGCCGCACCCTGGACGACTCCTTTATCATTTTGGACGAGGCACAGAATACCAGCCGGGAGCAGATGAAGATGTTCCTGACCCGCCTGGGCTTCGGTTCGAAAATTGTGATTACCGGTGATATTACCCAGATCGACCTGCCCGCGGAAAAGACCTCCGGCCTGCGGGAGGCCATGCGGGTATTGAAAGGCGTGGAGGGCATTGCCATTATGCGTCTGAGCGAGGGAGACGTGGTCCGCCACGCCATTGTACAGAAGATCATCAAAGCCTATGAGCAGGATGAGGACCGCCGCACCAAGAAGCAGGGGGTCCAACGCAAAGGAGGACATGAAAAATGAGTCAAGAAAAAACCAGGTTTCTTTCCTATATCTGTCCCCACTGCCGCCAGTCGGTGATCGTGGAACGGGATATTTTTGCGCTGTCCGCTTCCACGGCCCACATCAAGTGTCCCTGCGGAAAGTCTGAGTTAACGGTGGACTTTTTAGACAATCGGGTGGAGCTTACCGTTCCGTGCCTCTACTGCGGCCACGAGCACAAGGTGTCCTGCCCCTCCCGCGCGTTTCTGCGGGAGCGGGCACTGGCCTTCTCCTGCTCGGCTTCCGGACTGGACTGCTGCTATGTGGGCGAAGAAGGACCGGTGTACGCTGCTACCTCCCGCCTGGAGCAGGCCATCGACAAGGTTGGCCCCAAGTCGGAGGAAAAGGCCATGTTCCTGGACGAAATTGTCATGCACGAGGTTTTGTCCGAAATCAGGGACATTGCCGCACGGGGGGGCATATCCTGTGCCTGCGGCAGCAAAAAGTGGACCTTCCAGCTGAACTACAGCTCGGTGGATCTAATCTGCACCGAATGTGGCGCCGAGATGCGAATTCCCGCTGCCACGGCTGACGATATTGACGATATCTGTTGTAAGACGAAATTGCTGATTCACGGAAAGGATGCGTGAGCGGCCATGTTTTACGAGCACACCTTGCTGATCGACTCCAGAGATGTGGACGGCAGCGGACACTGCCGCGCGTCTGCGCTGCTGGGGCATATGCAGGAGGCTGCGACCCAGGCCGCCGAGCAGGGCGGGTTTGGCCGACAGGCCCTTCTGGAGCGGTATCACGGCTTTTGGATGCTGACCCGGATGTGGTTTCAGCTGGATCGTCCCCTCCTCTGGGAGGAGCAGCTGACCATCCGCACCTGGCACAGAGGCGGCAAGCGTGCCACCATGTACCGTGACTACGACCTCTATGTGGATGGGACGAAAGTGGGGGAGGGCGTGTCGGCCTGGGTGCTGGCCGACTTACAGACCCGCCGCCTGCTGCGTTTGGACAAGGTGAAGGAGTTTGAGGGTACCGACGGCGGAGCGCTCAACAAAAGCCGCAATCTGACCAAGCTCCCCTGCCCCGGGAGCCTTACAGTGGTGGAGCAGCGTCCCATGCGCTACAGCGATACCGACATCAACGGGCATGTGAACAACACCAGATATGCGGACTTTGCCTGTGACGCGCTGGAGCTGGACAAGCTTCCGAAGGAGAACTTTATTTCCCAGATGCAGATCGGCTATTTGGCTGAATGTCGCCCCGGCGAACTGCTTACAATAGAGACCGGAATGGAAAAAGAGGCGCACTATGTCTGCGGTTTAGACGCAAATGGCAAGCATCGCTTCGAAGCGGAGCTGTTTTTTAGCAAAGACGAACCTTGACAGCCCAGAACCAGGGCGGTATAATATTTCAAATATTTTTATTTCTGCGGAAAGAAAAATAGGGCATTTACGGAGTAAAAGGAGTTGTGTAGTAACATGGTGAATCAAGAAACTTCCCAGAAGTTCGTCAAGCAGGGCTTGACCTTCGATGACGTGCTGCTGATCCCCGCGGCCAGTGATGTGCTGCCCGCTGATATCGATTTGCGTACCCGCCTGACCAAGAAAATTCATCTGAACGTCCCCCTGATCAGTGCCGCTATGGACACTGTCACCGAGTACCGGATGGCCATCGCCATTGCACGCGAGGGTGGTATCGGTATCATCCATAAGAATATGTCCATCAGCCAGCAGGCCGAGCAGGTGGATATGGTCAAGCGCAGTGAGAATGGTGTTATCACGAACCCCTTCTGGCTCGGGCCGGGTCATACCCTGGCTGAGGCCGACGAGCTGATGGCCAAGTATCGGATCTCCGGTGTTCCCATCTGTGATAACGGCAAGCTCATCGGCATCATCACCAACCGTGATATCAAGTTCGAGACCGATATGAACCAGCTCATCGACAACGTGATGACCAGAGAGAACCTGGTCACCGCCCCCGAGGGAACCACCCTGGAGGAGGCCCGCGAGATTCTGCGCCGCCACAAGATCGAGAAGCTGCCCATTGTGGACGAGCAGTTCCACCTGAAGGGCCTGATCACCATTAAGGATATCGAGAAGGCAGCTGAATACCCCAACTCCGCCCGTGACGATCGCGGCCGTCTGCTGGTCGGTGCCGCCATTGGCGTCACCCCCGATGTGCTGGACCGTGTGGCCGCTCTGGTGGACGCTGGCGCGGATGTGCTGGCTCTGGATTCTGCCCACGGCCACTCCCAGAACATCCTGGACTGCGTGAAGCGCATTAAGTCCCTGTATCCCGACGTTCAGCTGATCGCCGGCAACGTGGCCACCGCCGAGGGCACCCGTGCCCTCATTGAGGCTGGTGCTGACTGCGTCAAGATCGGTATTGGTCCCGGCTCTATTTGTACCACCCGTGTGGTCGCCGGTATCGGCGTGCCCCAGGTCACCGCTGTGTACGATGCCGCCCGTGTGGCCGCTGAGTACGATGTGCCCATCATCGCCGACGGCGGCATCAAGTTCTCCGGCGATATTGCCAAGGCTCTGGCCGCCGGTGCCAGCGTTGTTATGCTGGGCTCCCTGCTGGCTGGCTGTGAGGAGTCTCCTGGCGATACCGAGGTATTCCAGGGCCGTCAGTTCAAGGTCTACCGAGGCATGGGTTCTCTGGCCGCTATGAACCACGGCTCCAAGGACCGTTACTTCCAGACCAACAACAAGAAGCTGGTTCCCGAGGGCGTTGAAGGCCGTGTTCCTTACAAGGGACTGGCCGGCGAGACCGTGTTCCAGCTTATGGGCGGTCTGAGAGCCGGTATGGGTTATACTGGCTGCCACAATATCGACGAGCTGCACGAGAAGGCTCAGTTCATCCAGATTACCGCTGCTGGTCTGCGTGAGTCTCACCCCCACGACATCTATATCACCAAGGAAGCTCCCAACTATACCGTTGGCCCTAACTGAGTTAGAAAAGCATAGGGGACTCCGGATGCGGTCAAAGGCCGTATTCTGGGCTGTTCGGTTGGAAATTGCGGTGGTTCTGATTTAACGAAAGCATCGCACACGAAATATGAAAACGGGAGGGCATTGCAGTATGCCTTCCCGTTTTTTCGTTTCGTCAGTTTGCAAAGGCAGGCGTGCGCCGCTCCGACCCGAGCAAGCCACACGGATATGGGACGAGGCTTGAGCGTTCAGGAGCCCTGTGGAAAAAGCGCAGCATGCAATGGATTGGAGGCAGAATGTGTCGATGGAACAAATGCTTGAGAGGGTGCAGCCAGAGGGGCCGGACCTGACCAAAGGCCCGATTACCGGGACAATGCTGCGGTTTGCCCTGCCCATGATTGCGGGAAACCTGCTGCAGCAGTGCTACCACATTGCGGACACCATCATTGTGGGACGGTATCTGGGGGCGGACGCCCTGGCCGCGGTAGGATCGTCCTACACCTTGATGACGTTTCTAACCTCCATTTTGCTGGGGTTATGTATGGGAAGCGGTGCGTTCTTCTCCATCCGATATGGGGAACGAGACATGGAGCGGCTTCATTCGGGCACCTTTGCCGCCTTCGTCCTGATCGCAGGACTGACCGCGCTGCTCCAAACCGGGGTGCTCCTTGGGATCGATCCAATTATGCGCATGCTTCAGGTGCCCGACACGGTGTATGCCCAGATGCGGGAATACCTGTGGGCCGTGTTTTGGGGCATTGCGGCCACCTTCCTGTGTAATTTTTACGCCAACCTTCTGCGGGCGGTGGGGGACTCCAGAACCCCGCTGGTGTTTCTGGGCCTGGCCTCCATTCTGAATGTGGTGCTGGATTTGGTGTTCGTTCTGCGGTTTCGGTGGGGCATTGCCGGAGCGGCCTGGGCCACGGTGCTGTCCCAGTGGTGCTCCGGTCTGGGCCTGATGGCCTACACGCTGCTCCGCGTCCCGGAGCTGCGGGTCGCCCGGCATGAGATGCACGTCACCAAAGCGCTGATGGGGGAGATCGCCAATTTTTCCCTGCTGACCTGCGCCCAGCAATCGGTGATGAACTTCGGTATCCTCATGGTGCAGGGACTGGTGAACCAGTTTGGCACGGCTGTGATGGCGGCATTCGCGGCGGCGGTGAAAATTGACTCCTTCGCCTATATGCCGGTGCAGGACTTCGGCAACGCCTTTTCCACGTTCGTGGCCCAGAACTACGGGGCGCAGAAGCCGGAGCGCATCCGTGCGGGCATCCGGAGCGCAGTCTGGACCACAACGCTGTTCAGCCTGACGGTCTCGGCGGTGGTCTTTGGGTTTGCAAAGCCCCTGCTGGGTCTCTTTATCAAGCCCTGGGAGACCGAGATCCTGGCCATCGGCGTGCAATATCTGCGGATTGAGGGGGCGTTCTACTGTGGCATCGGGGTCCTGTTTCTGCTGTACGGCCTCTACCGGGCGGTGCAGAAACCTGGGATGTCACTGGTGCTCACCGTAATTTCCCTTGGTACCCGCGTGGCACTGGCTTATCTGCTGTCTGCCATCCCGTCCATCGGTGTGGTGGGAATCTGGTGGTCGGTGCCCATCGGCTGGTTTTTGGCCGATCTGGTGGGTTTTCTCTATTATCGGCAGCTGATCGCCAGGGCACAGAAGCAATCGTGACAAATAAGGTGCGCTTGTTTCCCGGCCTTTTGACCGGAAGCGCGTTGTGCAGGGGCGGCGGCGCCGACCCTGCGCATGACGATCATCAACGATTGGAGCCGCCAGCGGGAGCGAAACAAAAAAAGAAAGACACGCCAAAAGCGTGTCTTTCTTTTTTGGAGCAGGTAAAGGGAGTCGAACCCTCCTATCGACCTTGGGAAGGTCGCGTTCTACCGATGAACTATACCTGCACTTGCCTGACTATATTAGCATGAAACGCACACAGTGTCAAGGGAGAGACTGGAAA